>JBDIAD010000271.1:0-2500 GCA_039812205.1 Leucobacter sp. | reverse complement strand
CGAGCGAGGTGTCCTTCAGCAGCACGACGAGCTGCGCCATGATGATCGGCATCATCTGCCGGAAGGCCTGCGGGAACTCGATCATGAGGCGCGAGCGCAGCGGCGTCAGGCCGATCGAGAGCCCGGCCTCGCGCTGCCCCTTGTTGAGCGCGAGGATGCCGGCGCGCAGCGCCTCGCCGATGATCGCGCCGTTGTAGACGACGAGCGCGAGCACCACGGCCGCGAACGCGCCGACCGAGGCGACGAGCAGGATGAACAGCATCATCAGCAGCACCGGCATGCCGCGGAAGAACTCCAGGATGATCGACACCGGGATGCGGATGACCGCGCTCGGGGCGAGCCGCCCGAATGCGAGCAGCATGCCGAGCAGAATCGCGCCGACCATCGCGACCACCGCGGCCCTCAGCGTGTTCACCGCGCCTTCGCCGATGCTGCGCCAGACCTGCACGTCGAGCGCCACATCCCAGCGGCTGGGGTCGAGGATCGCGGGGGTGACGTTGCCGTTCACCGCGACCTGCGGAATCGAGAGCCGATACACGATGAAGCCCAGCAGGCCGAGCACGACGACCGCGCCGACGACGGAGATGATGCGCGAGCGACGGCGGGCCCGAGGCCCGGGAGCGTCGTAGAGAACGGTGGCAGTCATCGGAGCACCCGCACCTTCTTCTCGATCCGACCGGCGATGAGGCCGAGCGGGACGGTGATCACCAGGTAGAAGATGGCGACACCGACCAGGATCGGGATCACGGCCTGGCCGTTGTTGTTCGTGAGCTGCCTCGCCGTGGCGAAGAGTTCGACCACGAAGAACCCGCCGGCGACCGAGGTGTTCTTCGTGAGTGCGATGAAGACGTTGATGAGCGGCGGCACGACCATGCGCATCGCCTGCGGCAGCACCACGAGCGTGAGCGTCTGCCCGAAATTCAGGCCGATCGAGCGCGCGGCCTCGGCCTGGCCGACCGGGATGCCGTTGATCCCGCTGCGCAGCGCCTCGGCGACGAACGGAGAGGTGTAGATCGCGAGCGCGATCGCCGCCAGCACGTCGTACGACGGCCGGTTCGCCACGATGAGCGGCAGCACGAAGACCATGAAGGACAGCTGCAGCACCAGCGGAATGTTCCGGATGATCTCGGTGTAGATCGTCGCGAAGAGGCGCAGCGAGGGGATCGGCGAGATCCGGAGCGTCGCCACGATCGTTCCGAGGACCATCGCTCCGAGGCCGCCGAACAGCAGCAGCTGGAGGGTCATCAGAAAACCGGCGAGAATCGAGTCTCGGTTCTCCCAGAGAACGTCCACGGCGGGTCAGCTCCCTTCCGAATGGTGGATCATGGTCGAGCGTGTGAGCTTGGGGGCGGATCGCACGATCCGCCGGGGGTGCCGGCGAGCGGGATGATCCGCCCGCCGGCACCGCGCGTACGAGCGCCTAGTAGCGATCGATCTTCGGGGGCTCCGGGGTTGCGAGCACCTTGCCCGCGGTCTTCTCCCAGGCCTTCGCCCACTGGCCGTCCTTGAAGGACTCCTCGAGGACGTCGTTGATCCAGCCGCGGAACGCGTCATCGCCCTTCTTCAGGCCGATGCCGTAGGGCTCCGAGGTGAAGGGCTTGTCGACGACCTCGAACTCGCCCTCGTTCTGGTCGGCGAGACCGGCGAGGATCACGTTGTCGGTCGAGACCGCGACGACGCGTCCGTCGCGCAGCGGCTGCAGGCAGTTCGAGTAGGTGTCGGTGGCGAGCACGTTGACGCCGCGATCCTTCAGGTTCTGCTCCGAAGTCGAGCCGGTGACCGAGCAGACTTCCTTGCCCTTCACGTCGTCGACGCTCTTGATGCCGTCGGGGTTGCCCTTGAGCACGAGCAGATCCTGACCCGCGGTGTAGTACGGGCCCGCGAAGTCGACGACCTGCTTGCGCTTGTCGTTGATCGTGTACGTCGCGATGACGATGTCGACCTGACCGTTCTCGATGAACGGCTCGCGGTTCGCGGAGACCGCCTCGACCCACTCGATGTCCTTGTCGGGATCGAGGCCGAGCTGCGTCGCGATGATCTTGCCGATCTCGACGTCGAAGCCCTCGGGGTTGCCGCTCGGTCCCTTGAGGCCGAAGAGGGGCTGGTCGAACTTCGTGCCGATCGTGATCTTGCCCGCGTCGTGGAGCTTCGCCATGGTGGTGCCGGCATCGAAGCTGACCTCGGCGGGCGCCTTCGTGTCGTCGCTCGAGTTGCTGTCGTTCGACTTCGCGCCGCTGTCGGTGCAGCCGGCGAGAAGCAGTGCGCCGACCGCCGCGACGGCGAGCACAGATTTCTTGAATCGCATGTTTTCCTGCTTTCCTTGGGGGCTCTGGGGCGGAGCGGGGGCGGCCCGATCCGCAATCGAAATCAGTGGTTCAGGATCTTCGAGAGGAAGTCCTGCGCGCGCGAGGTCTTCGGGTCGGTGAAGAACTGCTCGGGGGTCGCCTCTTCGACGATCTGGCCGTCGGCCATGAAGAGGATGCGGTCGGCGGCGCGGCGC
>JBDIAD010000270.1:0-2511 GCA_039812205.1 Leucobacter sp. | reverse complement strand
CATGCGCTGGTGCGGGGTCCACTTCCACTGCAGTGAACCGTATATGACCGCGCCGATGAGCGTGCCGAGCGAGAAGAACGCGAGCAGAATGCCGGTGAAGTTCGGGATCTCGCTGATCTCGCCCTGATTCACCGCGACGATGTCGAAGGAGCCCATCGCGAACGACACCGCGAAGTAGTAGACCGCGCACGTGATGACGAGGCCGATCGTGCGACCGCCCACGGGCTCGATGGCGCCGGTCTTCGTGAGGTGGACCGGCGGTTGGGTGCTCTTCTGCAGGTACAGCGTGAGGCCGGCGACCAGCACGACCGCGATCACGAAGATGAGGCCCGCCAGCGGGCTCATGCCGTTCACCAGCATGACGACGATGAGCGGCGCGACCGTGAACGCGGTGGACTCGACGAGCGACTCCCAGGCGAAGGCGGTGCTGAGATGCGTCGGGTTCTTGCCGACGAGCGCGGCCCAGCGGGCGCGCACGAGCGCCGGCGGGGCGCCGGATCCGAATCCGGCGATCACGGCGATGGCGAGGACGAGGGGGATCGGCCAGTCGAGGAAGAGCGCGAACGTCAGCACGATGAGCATGACGACCTGACCCATCGACGCGGTGAGCATGACGGCGAATTGCCCGTAGCGGTCTGCCAGGCGTCCGAGGACCGGGCCGCTGGCCGCGCGCGAGACCACGAAGAAGGCGACGATCATTCCGGCGAGGGCGTACGATCCGGTGCGTTCGACGATCACCAGCGTCATCGCGAGTGTCGCCGCGGAGAGTGCGACGCGACCGAGGAAGCCGGCGGAGGTGAAGGCGGCAGCGCCGGGGATCCTCAGTATTTCGGCGAAGCGCCGGGGGTCAAAGGTGGCCATGCGGGGGTCCTCGTCTTGAAAGTTCTGTATTTGTGCAAGGTGTTCGTTATGTGTCGCAAATTGACTTCTTGCCTCGAAGGTTCGGTATACGTGCCGAAAAATCTACTGAGAGGTCGGCTGGCTGGGCAAAATGTCAATGTGGAGTGGTTTATTATCGAAAGTGTCCGCACGGGTACCTTCGATTGAAGGGTCGTGCAGCGAAGGCGGTCATCGACGTCGCTGCAGGCCTCTCATCACTGTAGACGTGCAGAAACCCTGGAACGTGAGGTCAGAGGTGCCGAATTGACTGTTGAACTTGACGACATCGATCGCCGTATTCTCAGCGAGCTGCAGAAAGACGGTCGTCTCTCGGTGAGCGCCGTCGCCAAGAACGTGATGATCTCGCGGGCGAACGCGTACACCCGTGTGAACCGCCTCATCGAGGTCGGCGTGATCACCGGATTCCAGGCGAAGATCGACCCCGCGAAATCCGGCAATACGTCTTCGGCGTTCGTCATGGTGCACACGGAGCAGGTCTCCTGGCAGGAGATGCGCGACGCCGTGCTCGCGATCCCCGAGGTGAAGCACGTCGCGCTCGTCGCCGGCGACTACGACGTGATGGTGCTGATCCGTGCGCGCGACAACGCCGATCTGCGCCGCGTGGTGCTCACCGAGCTGCAGTCGATCCCGTACATCCGCGGAACGAAGACCTCGATCATCTTCGAGGAGCGCGATCTGACCTGAGAAGGGTCGCGTGAGAAACGCCAGGGGCCGCGATCATCCGAGGAAGTGATCGCGGCCCCTGGCGTGCTGGCGGTGCGGTACTAGCCGCGCAGGCCCTGCAGCGCCTCCGCCGCGGCGACGCGCAGCGAGAGGCCGTCGATCAGGCCGAACTCGAAGCGGTTTCCGCGCTCGCGCCACGCAGCCCACTGCTCGCGACTGGTGTCGGGCCAGCCGACGCCCACCGGAACACCGGTCTGCTGCGATGCGTCGAGCATGTAGTTGTATGCGGACTTCACCTGCTCGTTGTGAGTGTCGCCCGGGATGCCGAGATCGCGCGAGAGGTCGCCGGGGCCCACCGCGAGGAAATCGACGCCGGGGATGTTCGCGATGGCGAGGCTGTCCTCGACGCCCGACATGGTCTCCAGCAGCGGCACGAAGGCGGCGTCGCGCGACGCGCCGCGGCGCGGCTCGGTGCCCGAGAACGAGGAGAGGATCTGCACGAACGCCTCGGCCTCGGCCGTCGAGGAGATGCCCGGGACGTAGATCGCCGACGGGGCGAAGTCGTAGGCGATCCTGAGATCCTCCTCGCTCTGCGAGCGAGCCTTGACTCCCGCGTAGGCGCCGGCGGCCTCGATCGCCTCCATGCACGGGTCGATCAGCGCCGGATCATCCGAGCCGTGCTCGAGATCGAGCATGATGTAGTCGTAGCCCGCGTCGACGAGGATCTTCGCCGCGGCCACGCTCGACGTGGAGCAGAGCGCCCAGGCGATCTGCTTGTCGGTGTCGCGAAGCGTCTCTTTCAGGGTCGGCTTCTCTGTACTCATATATAACTGCCTTACTTCGTTGTATGACCCAACATCTTCTGAGGCCGGGAGCTGGTGTGTCGGTGAAGCTGTTCAGCGGACGGCCGCGGCGGCGCGCGCGGCTGCCGCGAGCGAGCGGCGGGCG
>JBDIAD010000269.1:0-2529 GCA_039812205.1 Leucobacter sp. | reverse complement strand
CGAGAAGCATGACTCCCTGGTCGGTGCGCTGCTCGAAGGTGAAGCCCAATTTGCCCTGCCGAAGCATGCCGATCAGGTACGGCTCTGCCGGGTTCCACAGGATCCATGTGGGCTGCCCGTGGGTGTTGTTTCCGAGAAACGTGATCTCGATCTCGCGCGATCCGAACTGCTGGGTGGTGGGAACCATCGCCCGCGTCGAGAGCGTCAGCACCTCGTTTCCCGACTGCTGCATCTCGTTCATGCTTCGATCCTAACGAACGCCGCTGGGCTCGCGGAGCCTTCGGCTGACGAATCGCTGAAGAATGCTCCGATGATCCGCGCGAGGCCGTGCAGATCGTCGACGTGCGCGAGCTCCCGAACCGAGTGCATCGACAGCAGCCCCACCCCCACGTCGACCGTGCGAATGCCGATACGCGTCGCCGTGAGCGGGCCGATCGTCGAACCGCAGGGCACCGAGTTGTTCGAGACGAACGTCTGCGTCGGCACATCCGCCGCCGCCGCGCATCGCTCCCAGAGGGCCGCACCGAAGGGATCCGTGGCGTAGCGCTGATTCGCATTCACCTTCAGCATCGGGCCGCCTCCCGCGCGCGGGTGCATGTGAGGGTCGTGCCGCTCCGAATAGTTCGGATGCACCGCGTGGCCCGCGTCGGCCGAGATGCACCACGAGGCGCTCAGCGCCTGCGCGGCCTCATCGGCACCTGCCCCGAGCCCGGCGCGGAGCCGGTCGAGCACCTCGGCGAGGAACGGCCCGGATGCGCCCGTGCGCGAGGCGGAGCCGATCTCCTCGTGATCGAAGGCCGCGAGGATCGAGATCGTGCCCTCGGCCGGCTCGGTTTCGAGCAGCGCCGCGAGCCCGGCGAAGGTGGACGAGAGATTGTCGAGGCGACCCGCTGCGAGGAGATCGCCGTGCGCGCCGATGCGCTGCGGCGCCTGCGTATCCGCGAGACGGATATCGGTGCCGACGATGTCGCCCGCCGCGACCCCTGCGGCATCGGCGATCAACTGCATGGCCGAGACCTCGCCGACGCCGATGATCGGTTGCGTGTGTCGCTGTCGATCGAGCTTCACTCCTTCGTCGTTCACGCCGCGATCGAGGTGGATCGCCAGCTGCGGGATGCGGGCCACGGGCGCGGTGTGCACCAGATGCTCGACACCGTCGCGCGTCACGAGCTGCCCGGCGAAGGCCAGATCGCGGTCGAGCCACGACGCCATCAGCGGACCGCTGTAGATCTCGACCGCGGCCTGCGCCCATCCCTCGTGGGAGAAGTCGGGGCTCGGCTTCAGGACGAAACCGGTGGAATCGGTGTGGCAGCCGACGATGCGCACCGGGCTCGTCGAGGTCACGCGCGCACCCGCGCGCCAGGCGATCAGTGCGCCCTGGCGACGCACGAATCCGCGCGATCCGCCCTCGAGCGCCGCCCAGGGCGCCGTCTCGTCGTGAGCTTCGAACCCCGCGGCGACGAGCGCCTCGGCGATCGACGCGGTGGCGTGGTGCGCGCTGGGCGAGGCCTGGAGATAGTCGGTGAATGCGGAGATGTAGGCGTCACGATCGGCGAGGAGCTGCGGCATTGGTCCATCCATGCGGGTTCAGGGGCGGGTGTGGGGGCGAACGGAACGGGGTCGGCCTGAAAAGCGATCAGGGAGCGGCGTCGGTCTCGGTCGCGATGACCACTCCGCAACGGAGTTCGACGAGACGGGCCAGCAGCACCGCGACGACCTCGGGGTTCGGCACGCGATACTCGGCGTAGGTGCTCCCCCGGCCGACGCGCACTCCGACGTCGTTGGGTGTGAGCACCTTCAACGCGTCCTCGTCGGTCACATCATCGCCGATGAAGAGCACGGGAGCCGCGGGCAGCACCGCGCGAATCTGCTTCAGCGCGAAGCCCTTGTCCTCCTGGCGAACGCTGAACTCGCGCACGCGCTTCCCGTCGCGGATCCACACGGCCTGGCGTCCGCGGACGAGAGAGGAGAGCGTGTCGAGCAGACGCTCCCCGTCGCTCGGGTTCGCGACCGTGCGCGTGTGCACGGCGAACCCGCGCGGTTTACGTTCGATCCAGGCCCCCTCGACCGCCGTCACATGCGGCATGAACTCGGCGATGAGCGATTCGAGCCGCGACGATTCGGCCTGGCTGAGTTCGGTCTGCAGCTGCGACTCCTCGGCCTCCGCACCTGCGAACTCGCCACCGTGCGAGCCGACGATCAGGCGCCCCTCGAATTTCAGGCCGGTTTCGCGCAGGCTCTCGAGCGCCCGGCCCGAGAGGATCGCGACGTGGGTGCCGGGGGCCGACTGCAGCACGTCCAGCGCCTGCTCCGCACGAGGAATGATGCGAGCGCGCGCGGGATGTTCGACGATCGGCGCGAGCGTGCCATCGAAATCGCACGCGACGATGATCTCGGGCTCGGAGGCGAGGCGCCGCAGCGCGTCTTCGAGCCCTTCGGAGAGGATGTGCAGGCGCCCGCTGGCCGGGCCGCTGCTCGACGCGGTGGGCGCATCTTCCTGCTGCACTCCCATCGCGTCGACGGCCCGCA
>JBDIAD010000268.1:0-2549 GCA_039812205.1 Leucobacter sp. | reverse complement strand
TGTTCGAGCAGTTCGAGAGCGTGGCCTGCACGCCGAATGAACGCACCCAGGCGCGCACGAGCAGGTCGCTGCCGGCCTTCGTCGAGGAGTACGGTGACGAAGGGTTGTAGGGCGTCTGCTCGGTGAAGCGATTCGGGTCGTCGAGCTCGAGATCGCCGTAGACCTCGTCGGTGGAGATGTGGTGGTAGCGCTTCTCGTGGCGGCGCACGGCCTCGAGCAGCGTGTAGGTGCCGACGATGTTGGTGTCGAGGAAGGGCCTCGGGTCGTGCAGCGAGTTGTCGTTGTGCGACTCCGCGGCGTAGTGCACGGTGACGTCGTGGCTGCCGACGAGCCCGTCGACGAACTCGGCGTCGCAGATGTCGCCGCGCGCGATGGTGACGCGATTCTCGGGGAGGCCTGCGAGCGAGGCCTCGTTGCCGGCGTAGGTGAACTTGTCGAGCACGGTGACGGTGTCATCGGTGTTCTCGACGAGGTAGTGCACGAAATTCGAGCCGATGAAGCCGGCGCCGCCGGTCACGAGAATCTTGCGGGCCACTTCGGTCCTCCTGGGTGGATGATTCGGCTGTGCAGCTCGGAAACTGCTGCGGCATCGAGTCTACCGTTGCACCCCATCAGACCTGCCGAGTGCGCAGAAGCGTCGGCAGCGGACCTTCGAGTCGTGCGACTGAGACTTTCACATCGGTGAGATCTGTCTCGAGCTGCGCAACGTGCGTGTCCATGCGATCGAAGCGAGCGTCCATACGATCGAACCGCGCATCCATGCGGTCGAACCGGGCGTCGACCTGGGCGAACCGGGCGTCGACCTGTTCGAACCGTGCGTCGACTTGATCGAAGCGCGCGTCGATGCGTCGTTCGAGCCGAGTGAGCAGTGCATGCATGCCGGCAAAAATCATGCCGATGGCAGTCGCGACAGCGGCGATGGTGCCGATCAATTCGGCGGACACGTGCATACCTCCATTCTGCGTGACCCGAGAGCGCTCTTCAAGCAGTATTCAATGCAAGTTCAGTGAATCTCTCGAGAGCATGGGGATCTGTGGATAAGATCCACCCTTCGAACTGCAGGCGGGGGCTGTGAGCGGCGGATTTCAAGGCTTCGCGCGACGGGCACTCCGAACCTTGAGCGCGCCGCGCAGCTTGAGCCCGGCGGTGATCGCGAGGCGCAGCGGTGTCCTCCAGAACCCGGAGTAGCGTTTGCCCATGAAGCGGATCGCGCTGTCGGTCATCGCTCGTTCGACAGCCACGGCGTGCTTCTTGGTCGAGTGGGCTCCGGAGTGGATCACGCTGACCGCGGGCTCATAGATGTTCGTGAGCCCGGCGCGGCCGATCCGCCATCCCAGATCGATGTCCTCGAAATGCATGAAGTACGCCTCGTCCCAGCCCCGCAGCCGGTCGTAGACGCTGTGCTTCACCATGACCGCAGCGCCCGAGAGCGAGCCGGCCGGCCGGCGCGCATCGTAGTTCGCCGCGTTCTTGTATGCCCGAGACCACGGGTTTGCCGGCCAGATCTTGCCGAGGAGCGCGTGCCCAACGCCGGTGCCGATAGAAGGGATATTGCGCGCCGATGGGTAGACGGTGCCGTCATCGTTCAGCAGCCGAGGGCCGATGCTGCCCGCGGTCTCGTCGCCGACCAGTGATTCGGTGAGCTCGTCGATGACCGGGGTGGTGAAGCTCACGTCGGGGTTGCAGAAGAAATAGGCCTCGAACGGGCCCCGGTGCAGCGACCGCAGCATCGCCACCCCGGCGTTCATGCCCGCCCCGTAGCCCGGGTTCTCGGGTAGCGGAAGATAGATCGCGTCGAATCGCTCGGCGAGCTCGCGCACGTTCTCGTGATCGGGCTTGTTGTCGACGACGACGACGGTCTGACCCGTTCCGTGATGCTCCCTGAGCGTCTGCAGAAACTTCTCGAGCGCCTCGCCCGAACCGTAGCTCACGGTGAGGACGGCGGCTCGATGCTGCGACTCCTGGGGCATGGTGCCATGGTACAAAGCTTCGCGAAGATAGGCTTGGCTCGTCGTCAAGAAACTCCGAGGAGGACGTGTGAAGGGCATCATTCTGGCCGGCGGTTCGGGCACCCGGCTCTGGCCGATCACGAAGGGCATCTCGAAGCAGCTGATGCCGATCTACGACAAGCCGATGGTGTACTACCCTTTGTCGACGCTCATGATGGCGGGCATCCGCGAGGTGCTCATCATCACGACTCCCGAATACAACGATCAGTTCCGTGCACTGTTCGGCGACGGTTCGCACCTCGGCATGCAGATCGAGTACGCCGTGCAGCCCTCGCCCGACGGCCTCGCGCAGGCGTTCATCATCGGCGAGGAGTTCATCGGCGACGATAGCGTCGCGCTGGTGCTCGGCGACAACATCTTCCACGGGGCGGGGCTCGGGACGAGCCTGCGACGGCACACCGAGATCGAGGGCGCGGTGGTGTTCGCCTACCACGTGTCGAATCCGACTGCCTACGGTGTGGTCGAGTTCGACAGTGAGATGCGCGCGATCTCGATCGAGGAGAAGCCGACGACGCCGAAGAGCAACTACGCCGTGCCGGG
>JBDIAD010000267.1:0-2562 GCA_039812205.1 Leucobacter sp. | reverse complement strand
TCGCTTCGGACTCGGCCTGGTCGAGCTGCTGTTCATCGGCGCCGCGGTCGCCGCGATGCTCGCGGCCGGCTGGCCGTGGATGATCCCCGTGATCTTCGGCGTGATCGCCGCCGTTCTCGGCTACATCGCGCCCGAGCGGCGGCACTAGGCATTCCGAAAGCCGCGCGCTACTCTAAAGGCATGAGCCAGTTCCAGCTAGAAGAGCTCTCGGCGGCTACGATCGTGGCGGTGAATCGCCTGGGTCTCAAGCCCGGCCAGGAGCAGTTCGTCAGCCCCGTCTCGTATGCGGCGGCGGCCGCGGTCGTCCCGCCGCACACGGCCTGGCAGCGCGTCGTCCTCGAAGACGGCCGCGTGATCGGCTTCATCCACGGGAATTTCGATCCCGAGAATTCGCAGGAGGAGTTCCGCGCGGCGCTCTGGCGCATCAACGTCGACGCCGAGGCGCAGGGGCGCGGCGTGGGCCGCTACGCGGTGGAGGCGCTCCTCGAGGAGGCCGCGAAGCGCGGCGTCGAGCGAGTGACGGTGCTCTGGGAGCGCGGCGAGGAGGGCCCGGAGGGCTTCTTCCTGCACGTCGGATTCACCCCGATCGGCGAAACCCCGTACGGCGAGGTCATCGGCGCGATCAGCGTCTCCTGACGCTCTCGGCGATATCCGCGCGCCGTTCACCGCATTCCCTGTACTCGCACACAGTGGAACGGTAGTGTTGCTGCATGCAGATCGCAGAAACACCGGCCGAGGGCGGAACTCACGGCTACAGCTCGCATCGCGACGAGCTGCTGAAGCGGCTGCGCCGCGCCGAGGGCCAGGTCCGCGGTATTCACGGCATGGTCGAGCGCGATGAGTACTGCATCGACATCATCACCCAGGTCTCGGCCGCGACGAAGGCGCTGGAGCGCGTCGCTCTCGCGCTTCTGGACGATCACCTCAGCCACTGCGTGATGGAGGCGGCGAGCGGGGGCGAGGAGATCTCGGCGGCGAAACTCAAGGAAGCCAGCGACGCGATCGCGCGTCTGGTGCGCTAGCCGAGAGCATCGATGTCCCCCGCTATGACGACGACCATCCCCAACGAACCGCCGGCCGCGGCCCACGTGTACTCGTGGGTGCGCAACGCGATCGCGAGCGGGCGACTCGCCCCCGGGGAGCGGTACTCCATCTACTGGCTCGCCGAGGAGGTCGGCTTCTCGCGCACCCCGGTCCGTGAGGCGGTGCTGCGGTTGGCCCAGCTCGGCATCGTCGACATCGAGCGCAACCGCGGCTTCGTCGTTCGCAGGCTCAGCATGGAAGAGGTGCGCGCGAACTACGAGGCGCGCCTGCTGCTGGAGGTCCCCGGCGCGCGCGCCGCCGCGAATCACGCGGACCCGGCGCTGGTCGGCGAGCTGTACGTGCTCCTGAAGCGGATGGACGAGTTCCTCGAGCAGGGCGATACCGCCGCGCAGCTGGAGTGGGATCGCACCCTGCATGCGCAGATCCTGAGCACCGGCGAGAACTCGCGGGTGAGCGCCTTCGCGAGCACGCTGCGCGATGCCTCGGTGCAGACCTGGGAGCTGTATCGACACAATACGGCCGCGGATCGCCATCGCAACCACCAGCAGCACTACGACATCGTGAACGCGATCGCGGCGGGCGACGCCGAGGCGGCAGGCCGTGCCATGCAGCGCCATCTCGAATCGACGGCGCTGCTGCTCATGCGCCACGTAGCCACCCAGGACGGGCGCGAGCTGCCCGGCGAGTTCACCGGCAGACTCCGCCCCTACCCCGATCAGGACTGAGCCCGCTCGAGAGCGAGCCGGCTCGGGGCCGTCCCTGCGAACGCGAAGCGGCCCCGCATCTCGCCGATGCGGGGCCGCTTCGCTGAAGGCGGGCGCCCTCGCTACTTCTTGTCCCAGGCGGGCGGGTAGCTCAGTCCGAGGTGGTCGCGCAGCGTGTCGCCCTCGTACTCCTCGCGGAAATAGCCGCGGCTCTGCAGCTCGGGGACGAGCTTCTGGAAGATCGGCAGCTGGCCGCGCTCGTTATTGGCGGGCGGGTTGAAGTTGAAGCCGCTGCAGGCTCCGGCCTCGAACCACTCGACCATGACATCCGCGACCTTGCTCGGCGTACCGACCACCGAGAGGTGACCGCCGGTGCCGCGCCCCAGCACGTAGAGCAGCTCGCGCAGCGTGCCGTTGAGGTCGATCGCCTTGCGCCGGATATTTCCGCCGTGCGCGTACTTCGGAACCTGCGGCTCGTCCCAGCGCTCGAGCGGGATCTTGTCATCCCAGTCGATGCCGGTGAGATCCACCTTCGTATTCTGCAGGAGCCGGCTCTTCGCCATGTCGAGGTCGGTGAGCGACGACAGGTAATCGGCCCACTCCTCGGCTTCCTTCTGCGTATCGCCCAGGTTGGGCATGATGCCCGGGAGGACCTTCATGCTCCCGGGGTGCCGGCCCGCGTCGGTGAGCAGCTTCTCGTACATCTTCATGTACTTGATCGACTCGTCCATGTCGTTCTGCACGGCGTAGATCGCGTCGGCGTACTTGATGCCGAACGCCATGCCGACATCCGACTGCCCGGCCTGGAAGAGCA
>JBDIAD010000266.1:0-2580 GCA_039812205.1 Leucobacter sp. | reverse complement strand
CGGGCCTCGCCCCCGGGTGCCACTTTTCGGGCGCGCGGAAGCGCCGCCGCGCACCCGGTTCGGGGATTCTCGGCGAGCCCCGTCGACACGAAAACCCCACCGCCGAAGCGATGGGGTTTTGGCGGAGGATAGGGGATTTGAACCCCTGAGGGCGTGAACCCAACACGCGTTCCAGGCGTGCGCCATAGGCCGCTAGGCGAATCCTCCAGTGCCGGCCGAGAACAGCCAGCGCCCTCAATCCTAGCGGGAAGCCGCCTGAGCGATCGACCACGGACTGCACGGCCCCGCATCCTCGTCGTCCAGTCGAAACGTCTCGCGATCCGCACCTCGACTTGATTTGTAACAGAACTATAACGCATACTGTCTCTCGTGCCTGTTTCGCGGGCCACACGCTCACGGGGTAGGAGAAGGTATGCAGGGTGCGTTCAAAGCGGTGATTCTGACGATCATCCCAGTCGTCACATTCGCCCTTGGAGCGGCCCCCGCATCAGCGGTCACCCCGACGAGCAGCTATCACGCGAACGCGTACGCCGCGGCCGTTCCCGCGAACACCGCGCAGTCGCTGCGGGCATCCGACGCGATCGACGATATCGCGCTCAACAAGATCACCGCGCAGGGCGACATCACGAACATCCCCCACGGCTTCGACGTCAAGGCGGCGATCGCCCAGGCCGAGGCCGAGGTCGGCACGAGCCGCGCGACCGGCTGGAGCCAGCCCGGCGAGTGCATCATGTCGGCCAAGCGCTGGCTCGAGGCCGGCGGCGCCACGTGGAAGGGCAGCGGCGATCCCGTGAGCACCTACGAGGGCGCGATCCGCCTGTCGATCCGCGACGCGAAGCCCGGCGACATCGTGCAGTACGAGCATCTGCTGTACCCGACCTCGTGGATCGCCGGCGTGCACACCGTGCTCATCACCGAGGTGCACGGCGACGGCACCTTCACCATCATCGAGTCGAACAATCCGGGTGGATCGGGGCGCGTCGTGAAGAACGAGCACTGGACTCCCGCACCGCCGGCCGGCTTCCAGGCCGTCGTCTGGCGCTTCTGATCGAGACCGCTTCGCTGCAGCGCCCCGCCGCCGCGGGTCGCGCTCTCGGGCCGTTCGAGCCGCTCAGGCCGCCAATCGGCGGACCTCTTCGAGCAGCACCTCCGCGGAGCGCTCCCACGAATAGCTCTGCGCGTGCGCGAGCCCGGCCTCGATGACTTGCGCACGCAGGGCGTCATCGTCGAGCGATCGCACCGCCTCGGCGAAGGCGTGCGCGTTCTGCGCGGGCACGAAGAGCGCCCCCGCCCCCGCGACCTCGCGGAAGATCTCGAGCTCGCTCACCACGGCGGGCACGCCGAGCGCGAGGGCCTCCGCGACTGGCAGGCCGTAGCCCTCGTCGAGACTGAGGGTCGCGAGGATCGCGCGATCCGCGAGCAGCCGCGCGTACTCCTCGTCGCTCACGCCTCCGTGGAACACGACGTTCGCGCCCTCGGGCATCATCGCTTCGTACTCGGCCCGCCGCGTCGGCGTGATGCGGCTGAGCAGATGCAGCGTGTGCTCGGGCAGCTCCCCCATCGCGCGGACGAGGGTCTCGACGTTCTTGTAAGGCATGAATGAGCCCATGTAGACGATGTTCCGAGGGGCGCAGTCGCCGCGCGCGGCGGTGCCCTCGCCCGGCAGCAGGTCGGCCAGGCGCTGCGGCGCGTTCGAGATCACGAGCACCGGGCGCTTCGTGAGGCGCACCCGCGCGAACTGCGACTTGCTGGTCTCGCTCACCGTGGCCACGGTGTCGGCCCGGTTGAGCACGAGGCGCTGCGGCGTATAACTCAGATGGAATATGCGCCAGCCGAGTCTCACCGGCGCCGGGAGATTGCGCGGCGGCGTGCGATGCCGGTAGTAGATCGTGTCGTGCAGGGTGAGGATCAGCTTGAAGCGCCGCCCGAGCGATCCGATCGTCTGCATCGGCGAGAACACCGCGTCCGGGCGGTGGCGATTCAGGCGCAGCGCCGTGAACGGCTCGAGCGGCGAGGTCGGCGCGTGGATCCGCAGGGTTCGCGCCCCGGCGGGCAGGAAGCGGGTCTGCGCCTCATCGTGGATCAGGAAGATCACCTCGACGCCGCGAGTTGCGCCGTGCTTCGCGCGGATGCCGGGGTGGGCGCGATCCGCCCCCGCCTCGCCCGCGAGCGCGAAGACCGCCCCCGCGAGCTCCGCCGAGAACCTGCTGATGCCGTCGTGAAAATCGGTGCGGATGTAGCGGGCGTCGAAGAAGAGACGGATCGGCCGCGACCGAGCCCCATCGGCGCCGTTCGAGGCGCGTCGAGCCGCGGTCGAACGCCTGCTCATCGCACGCCTCCCCACCACCGCGCGCCGCCGCTCACTCGGGCAGCGGTTCGTCGCGGTACAGCGCTTCGAAGGTATCGAGCGTGCGGGTGATGTCATGCACGCGCACACCCTCGAGCGAGGCGTTCTGCATGCGCAGCCATTCCTCGTGCGGCGCCGAGAGCACGTCCGTCATGCGGGCGGCGAGCTCGGCATCGTTGCCGGGCTCGAAGAGGTAGCCGTTCTCGCCGTCGTGCACGAGGTGCGGCAGGGCG
>JBDIAD010000265.1:0-2585 GCA_039812205.1 Leucobacter sp. | reverse complement strand
GCGACACGGCCCGCATAGTTCGCCGCGGTGTCGAGGTACACATAGGCGGCGATCCACGCAGCTCCGGCCCCGAGCAGCGCGATCAGCGCGCCGAGCACGATCCTGAACGCGCGGCCCGCGATCGTGAGTGCGAGGGCCCCGGCCAGTGCCGCGAGCACGATCGGCGAGAGCGAGGCGTTCACCTCCTGGCCGGTCATCGCGAGGTTCGTCGTCGCGGCGGCGCCCTCCGCGAGCTGCACGGTGATCCACGGCTGCGTCGCCAGCGCGAGAATCACCGCGGCCGGCACGAGGATGCCGAGAATCAGCGGGGGCTTAGTGTTCACGGGCGAGATCCAGCCTCCGAAGCGAATTCGCGATGGCGACGGCGCGCAGCGGCGCCGCGGCCTTGTTGCGCGACTCCTGATCCTCCATGGCCGCGACCGAATCGGCGACGATCCCGCCCCCCGCCTGCACCATGGCGATCCCGCCCCGAATGGTGGCGGTGCGGATCGCGATCGCGAGATCCGCAGCACCGCCCAGGCCGAAATAGCCGACGACTCCCCCGTACACGCCGCGCTGCACGGGTTCGAGCTCGTCGATGATCTGCAGGGCCCGCGGCTTCGGCGCCCCGCTGAGCGTGCCGGCGGGGAAGGTCGCGCGCAGCGCGTCGACAGCGTTCTGCCCCTCGCGAAGCTCGCCCTCCACCGTGCTCACGATGTGCATGATGTGGCTGAACCGTTCGATGCGCATGAATTCGGTGACCTCGACGCTCGACGGATCGCACACGCGGAGCAGATCGTTGCGCGCCAGATCCACGAGCATCAGATGCTCCGCGCGCTCCTTCTCATCGGCGAGGAGCTCCCGTTCGAGGGAGTGATCCTCCTCGACTGTGCTGCCGCGGGGTCGGGAGCCCGCGATCGGGTGCGTGAGCACATGCCCGTTCGACTGCACGGTCACCAGCGCCTCGGGGCTCGAGCCGACCACCGCGAACGGCTCGCCGGAATTGTCGACGAGCTGCAGGAGATACAGATACGGGCTCGGATTCAGATGCCGCAGCACGCGGTACACGTCGAGCGGCTCCGCCGTGCACTCGTGATCGAAGCGCTGCGAGAGTACGACCTGGAAGATGTCGCCGTCGACGATGTACCGCTGTGCGCGATCCACCCCCGCGAAATAGTCGGCCTCCGCGGTGAGCCGCCGCGGCTCGGCCGCGCGCGAGCGATCCAGGTCGCCCAGCGGGGACGCCGCCGGGGCGGCCAGCGCAGACTGCAGCGCGTCCAATCGCGCCTGCGCATCGTCCCACTGCGCCTGCGCATCCGAGGCCTCGGCGTCGTTCAGCACGTTCACGAGCAGCACGACGCTCCCCTCGCGGTGATCGATCACCACGAGCTCGCGCACGAAGCTCATCCCCTGGGTGGGCAGCCCCGGGCCCGCCTCAGGGGGGTTCGGCAGGCGCTCGAACTGGCGAACGGTGTCCCAGCCGAGATACCCGACGAAACCGCTCGCCAGCGGCGGCAGCGCGCCGTCCTCGGGCTGCTTCCAACGATCCATCGCCGCGTGCAGCGCTTCGACCGGCTGCATCGATGAGACGCCGCCCGGGAGCAGCCGCTCCTCCGAGAGCTCGCTCCCCTCCGCCTGCCGCCAGGAGGCGCGACCGTCGCGTTCGCCGAGCACTCCGAAGCTGCCCGCGCCCACGAAGCTGAACCTCGTCCACACGCCGCCCTGCTCGGCGCTTTCGAGTAGGAAGGTGCCGGGGCGATTCGAGGCGACCTTGCGATAGATGCCGACCGGGGTGTCCGCATCCGCGAAGATCTCGCGGGTGACGGAGATCACGGTGCGATCCGCGCGGGCCGACTCGAACGCTTGACGGGTGGTGGTGAGGCTCACCGCTTCAGACTATCGGTGTCCCGAGGGTGAAAGCTCTACGCCGGATCGCTCTCGGCGGCCCCGGCGACAGCGGGGATCTCCCGGCCCGTGAAACAGCTGCGCGTACCGGTGTGGCAGGCCGCGCCGATCTGCTCCACCCGCACGAGCAGCGTGTCCGCGTCGCAGTCGAGCGCGGCCGAGCGCACGTACTGGACATGACCGGAAGTGTCCCCCTTGCGCCAGTACTCCTGACGCGAACGGGACCAGAACGTCACGCGCCCCTCGGTGAGCGTGCGGCGCACCGCCTCGGCGTCCATCCAGGCCATCATGAGCACCTGGTCGTTCTCATCGTCCTGGATGATCGCTGGAATCAGGCCGTCCGGACCGAAGACGATCCGCTCGAGAGTCTCGTCGATCCCGTTCATGCGCCGCGCACCTCGTAGCCGGCGTCCCGCAGCGCATGCTTCACGTCACCCACGGTGAACGTGCCGTAGTGGAAGACGGAGGCGGCGAGCACGGCATCCGCCCCGGCCTCGACGGCGGGCGCGAAGTGCTCGATCCTGCCCGCGCCGCCCGAGGCGATCACCGGCACGCTCACGAGCTCCCGGACGCGCCCGATCAGCTCCAGGTCGAAGCCCTCCAGAGTGCCATCGGCATCCATCGAGTTCACGAGCAATTCGCCCGCACCGCGCTCGGCCGCCTCGGAGCACCATTCGAGTGCGTCGAGACCCGACTCCCGC
>JBDIAD010000264.1:0-2617 GCA_039812205.1 Leucobacter sp. | reverse complement strand
GATGATGGGCATGGGACTCGGCATGACCGGCCAGGCCCTGAACTTCCAGCAGCAGCCGCCCGCGCCGACGCAGATGCCTCCGGCGCCCCCGGCTCCCGCGGGGGCCGCTCCGACGGCCGCGGCGGCAGCGCCGGCGGCCGCAGAGCCCGCTGCGGCTCCGACCGCGACGGAGGATCCGGTGGCCAAGCTCGCGCAGGCGAAGCAGATGCTGGAACAGGGGCTCATCACGGAGGAAGATTTCGCGGCACTGAAGAACAAGCTCCTCGGACTGTAGTTCGAGATGGCGGATCACGTCGTCGACACGTCGAACGGGAGGGCCGACGGCCTCGTTCGATGCCCGAAATGCGGGTCAACCGACATATCGTTGCGCCCGGACACGGGCATGCTCGTCTGCCACTACTGCAGATACGAGTGGAATGAAGCGACCATCGACGAGACCTTCGGCTTCGACTCGGCGATCGCGGACCTCGAGGGCATCACGGTCGGCTCCGGCGCCTCCGGGCTCCAGGAATCGGCAGCAGACGTTCTGACGCTCAAGTGCGGCGCCTGCGGCGCAGAGGTCGTGGTGAACACGGCCGAAGCGCTGCAGCAGCGCTGCCACTGGTGCCGGCAGATGCTGTCGATCAACTCGCAGTTGCCCAACGGCGCGGTGCCCGACGGGGTGCTCCCGTTCGAGATCACCAAGGACGATGCGGTCGCCCGGATCACCGAATTCGTGAAGGCCCGCAAGTTCTACGCGCACCCGAAGTTCGTGCGGGAGTTCGCGCCGACCGAGGTCGTCGGCGTCTACCTGCCCTATCTGCTCGTCGACGCCAACGCGCATCTCGATCTCACCGGAAGCGGCGAGGTCCTGACGCGGCGGTACACGCGCAAGCAGGGGGACACGACGGTGACGTATTACGACGCCGATGTGTACCAGCTCGCCCGATCATTCGATCTGCAGGTCGACGACGTGGTCATCGAATCCTCCGCCGAGCGCGCCGACATGCGCACCGAGCGCAACACGAACAACATCATCAACTCGATCCAGCCGTTCGATGTGAAGAACGCCGTCGCCTACAACGCGAACTATCTGCGCGGGTACACCTCGGAGAAGCGAGACCTCGATATCTCGAATCTGGGCAACGAGGCGTACGACCGCGTGATGGCGATCGGGCGGAGCCGAGCCCTGGAGACGATCGGCGGGTACAACCGCGGGGTGCGCTGGGAAACGGAGCATCTGACGGTGAAAGGATCGCGCTGGGTGGCGGTGTATCTGCCCGTCTGGCTGTACAGCTACTTCGACGGCGAACTCACCCACTACGTGGCGGTGAACGGCCGAACGGGGGAGACGATGGGGAGCGTCCCCATCCGGCGGGGCCGGCTGCTCGCCGTGTCGACGGTGCTCGGCCTCATCGGCACCGCGATCGGCGGCTTCATCGTGTGGAACTTCGGGGTGGCGTGATGCTCGTGAGTCTGATCGATGCGCTGCAGGCGCTCGAAACCGTCCTGCCCGCGTCGAGCGACAGCGAGGGGAGTCCGCTCTTCTTCCTGCTGCTCGGGCCGCTCGCGGGATTCGGCTTCTATTCGATGATCGTGCTCCGATACCGCAACGCCGATAAGCGGCACCAGTTCGAGCGCGAGACGAGCTCGGTCGTCGACGACCTGAAGACCTACGATCAGCAGGTGAGTTCGGTGAAGGGTGTGCGGAACTCGCAGATCATGGGGGCGAACCATCGCGACGCGCTGCAGCGACTCGGTCAAGGCACGGCGGTGACCGTCGTTCCCGCTCCCGAGCATCCGATCGAGAAGATGATGCGCGAGGGTTCGGCGGCCCCGGATGAGGGCGCGACCACCGCTGCGCCTCCGCCCCCGCCGAGCGACGGTTCGGTTCAGGGGAGCTGAACGCGAGAACCAAGAACGGCTGGAAGAACACTCGCCATTGAGCGAACCTCGAGCCACGGCCCACGTTATTCGCGGTCGCCCGGGAATCCAACTCGCTCGGCGTCTCGTAACACGATTGTTACGTTCCCTAATGATCGCGCGAAGGCCGTGCGAGTCGCGCCCCGCTGAGGCCAGCGCGACGAGGAACGGACAGCGAGCGGAGGATCGGGCGATCAGTCGAAGGTGTTCACCATCGACATGGCCGCGCGCTCGAAATAGTCGCGCAGCGCAGTGTCGAACATCAACGGCAGGCCGATCTCGTCGAGCGCGGCGTTCATATGCGAGAGCCAGCGATCCCGGGCGGCCGGGTTGATGCGGTACGGCGCGTGCCGCATGCGCAGACGGGGGTGGCCGCGCTGATCGGAATAGGTCGACGGGCCGCCCCAGTACTGCTCGAGAAACGTCCGCAACCGCCATTCGGCCCCATCCCAATCGGACTGCGGATACATCGGCGCGAGCACCTCGTCCTCGCGGACGCGGCGGTAGAACGCGTGAACCAGGCGCTCGAAGGTCTCCGTGCCGCCCGCCTGCAGCCAGAGCGTGTCGTCGAACGCGAGCGCGGGCGGCGGCGTGGGCGCGGCGGGCATGCCGAGGTCGCTCCGCCGGTCTTCTTCGAGACTCAATTCGCACCTCCCGAAGGCTTCGGGATCTCGTTCGACAGCTGGATGCCGTGCTCGCGGAAACTCCTGCGGAT
>JBDIAD010000263.1:0-2619 GCA_039812205.1 Leucobacter sp. | reverse complement strand
CGGTCGCTGCTCGGCCCCGCACTCGCGATGGACATCGGAGCGAAGATCTGGTGGCCGTCGAAGCTCTCGCGCGAGAAGACGCCGGCGACCGGCAAGCATGTCCGAGGCACGCTCTAGGCTAGAGGCGTGAAGCAGCGCATCTACGACACACGGCTCCGAGAAACCGTGGAATTCGCCCCGCGCGTGAAGGGCGAGGTCGGCATGTACGTCTGCGGTCCGACCGTGCAGTCGGCTCCGCACATCGGGCATCTGCGCAGTGCGCTCGTCTACGATCAGCTGCGCCGGTGGTTCACCGCGACCGGGCACCGGGTGACCATGATCCGCAATGTCACCGATATCGACGACAAGATCCTCGACAATGCGCGCATCGCGCAGGAGGCCGGGGGTTTCGAGCAGTGGTGGGCGCTCGCGTACCGGGTCGAGCGAGAGTTCACGATGGCCTACGAGGCGCTCGGTGTACTCGCCCCCACGTATGAACCGCGCGCGACCGCGAATATCGCCGAGATGATCGCGCTCATCGCCCGCCTGATCGAGCGGGGCAACGCGTACGTCGCCGAAGACGGCAGCGCGAGCGTGTACTTCGATACGGCGTCGTGGCCCCAATACGGTGCGCTCACGCATCAGGGGCGCGAGCAGATGGAAGATGCCGCCGATTCGGAGCCCGTCGGCAAGCGCGACCCGCGCGATTTCGCGCTCTGGAAGGCGTACCGAGCCCACGAACCGCTCAGCGCATCGTGGGAATCGCCATGGGGGCGGGGGCGCCCCGGCTGGCACATCGAATGCTCGGCGATGGCGACGCGTTACCTCGGCGAGGCCTTCGACATCCACGGTGGCGGGCTGGACCTGCGGTTCCCGCATCATGAGAACGAGCTGGCCCAATCCGGCGCGGCCGGTCACGAGTTCGCCCGGCACTGGGTGCACAACGGGCTGGTGAACACCGGCGGCCAGAAGATGTCGAAGTCGCTCGGGAATTCGCTCTTCGCGCACGATCTGCTCGCGGCGACGCGGCCGATCGTGCTGCGCTACTTCCTGGGTTCGGCGCACTACCGTTCGGTGCTCGATTACGCGCCCGAGCACGTGGCCGAGGCCGCGGCGGCATTCGCCCGGATCGAGGGTTTTCTCGATCGCGCTGCCGAGCTGCTCGGAGGCGAGATGCCCGGGGCATTCGGGGGAGCCGCGGGTGTTCCCGATCTCCCGGAGGCGTTCACAGCCGCGATGTGCGATGATTTCTCGGTGCCGCAGGCGCTCGCCGTGCTGCACGGCACGGTGCGCGTGGGGAATGTGGCGCTCGAATCGGGTGCACGCGATGAGGTCGCCGCGCGTGCGCGTGAGATCGCCGCGATGCTCGACGTGCTGGGCATCGACCCGCGCGACGAGCGCTGGGGCGGCTCGGCCGCGGTCTCCGATGCCGGGGGCGCGGCGCTCGACCTGCTGGTGCAGAGCCTCATCGAGCAGCGGGCGAAAGCCCGTGTCGACCGAGATTTCGCCCTGGGGGACGAGATCCGCGACCGGTTGCAGGCCGTGGGCATCGCCCTTGAAGACACCCCGAATGGAACTCGCTGGAGCCAATTATGAGTAGCAAGATGTCGCGCGCGGGCGCGGTGCGCAAGAAGAGTCGCGGCAAGGCCGTCGGTTCCGGCGGTCAGGGGCGTCAGGCGCTCGAGGGCAAGGGGCCGACGCCGAAGGCGGAGGATCGGCCCTACCACCCGGCCGGCAAGGCGAAGATCGCGAAGGAGCGCCTCGAGGCCGCGCGGAGCCGGCACGGGCGGGGCGGGGCGGAACGCGAGCGCCCGCAGACGCGCTCACCGCGTCCGAAGAACGACGACGCCGAGCTCGTCACCGGCCGCAATGCCGTGCTCGAGGCGCTGCGCACCCGTATTCCCGCGACGACGCTCTATGTGGCCGCGCGCGTCGAGATGGACGACCGCATGCGAGAGATCGTCGCAGTCGCGGTGGGGCGGGGAATACCCGTGCTCGAGGTCATGCGACCCGAGCTCGACCGGATGACGAGTCGCGACACGGTGCACCAGGGCGTCGCCTTGAAGGTGCCGCCGTACGAGTACGCGCACCCGCTCGACCTGCTCGACAAGGTCATCGATCGCGGCGGCAACCCGCTGCTCGTGGCGCTCGACGGAGTGACGGATCCACGCAATCTCGGCGCGATCATCCGCTCTGTGGCGGCCTTCGGCGGGCAGGGCGTGATCGTTCCGCAGCGACGTTCCGTCGGAGTGAACTCCGCCGCGTGGAAGACTTCCGCGGGAGCCGCGGCCCGGGTTCCGGTCGCGATGGCGTCGAACCTCACGCAGACGATCAAGGCGCTCAAGAGCCGCGGCGTGTTCGTGGTCGGTCTCGACGGCGACGGCGACACGCAGCTGCCCGGGCTCGAACTCGCGGATCGTCCGCTGCTGCTGGTGATCGGCAGCGAGGGCAAGGGGCTCTCGCGCCTCGTCACCGAGCACTGCGACGCCGTCGTGTCGATCCCGATCTCGGCGGCGACCGAGTCGCTGAACGCCGGGATCGCGGCGAGCATCTCGCTGTACGAGGTGGCGAAGCTGCGCGCATCCGCTGCGGAGGTCGCCGGAACCGACGCGTAGCCGCGGACGGCAGAGGAGAATAGCG
>JBDIAD010000262.1:0-2622 GCA_039812205.1 Leucobacter sp. | reverse complement strand
CACCGGCATCATCCCCGGCTTCAACATCGGCGTCTCGGCCGTGATCGGCCTGCCGATGCTGCTCGCGGTGATCTCGTACATCACCTTCATCTACGCCGGCGTCAAGAAGAGCCCCAAGAAGTTCTTCAAGAACTCGCTCTTCCCGGCCGGAGTGCCGTGGCCGCTGTACATCATCGTGACCCCGATCGAGTTCTTCTCGACCTTCGTGCTGCGCCCCGTGACGCTGACACTGCGTCTCCTGATGAACCTCATCGTCGGGCACCTGCTGCTCGTGCTGTTCTTCAGCGCCACGAACTTCTTCCTCCTCGAGGGAGAGGGGCTCTTCAAGCTGTTCGGCGTCGGCACTTTCGTGGTCGGCTTCGCCTTCACCCTCTTCGAGGTGCTGGTGGCGTTCCTGCAGGCCTACATCTTCACCATTCTGACCGGCGTCTACATTCAGCTCGCGCTGGCCGAAGAACACTAAAACCTCAACCGGGCGCGGCAACCGCCGTGCCCACCAATGGAAGGAAATACCTACTGTGAACGTTCTCGCAGATGTGACTGGCAGCATTTCAACCGTCGGTTACGGCCTCGCCGCAATCGGCCCGGCCATCGGCCTCGGCATCGTCGTCGGCAAGACGATCGAGGGCGTGGCTCGCCAGCCCGAGCTCGCCGGTCGTCTTCAGGTGCTGATGTGGATCGGTATCGCGTTCACCGAGGCCCTCGCGCTGATCGGTATCGCGACCCACTTCATCTTCCAGTAAGTCTCGTATACCTTTCCCTAGTCTCGAAAGGGAGGCTCGATGATTACCGCAGTCGTTGCTGCAGCAGCCGAGGGCGAAACTCGGAATCCGCTGATTCCCGAGCTCTACGACATCGTCTGGTCCGCAGTCGTCTTCTTCATCATCCTCATCGCGTTCTGGAAGATCTTCCTTCCGAAGCTCCAGGCGATGCTCGATGCGCGCTCCGCCGCGATCGAGGGGAACATCGCCCTGGCCGATGAGGCCCAGGCGAAGGCCGAGGCCGCCCTGCAGGAGTACACCGCGCAGCTGGCCGGTGCACGCCAGGAGGCCGGCGAGATCCGCGATGCGGCTCGCGCCGACGCGACGAAGATCGTCGCGAAGGCGAAGGAGGACGCCGTGTCCGAGGCGACTCGCGTGACGCAGGCGGCGCAGGCGCAGATCGAAGCCGAGCGCCAGAGCGCGGCGGTTTCGCTGCGCAAGGACGTCGGCTCCCTCGCAATCGACCTCGCGTCGGGCGTCGTCGGCGAATCGCTGAGCGATGATCAGAAGGCTTCGGCGCTCGTGGACCGGTTCCTCGCAGAGCTCGAGGCATCCGAGAAGGCAGCGCAGTAATGGGCAGTGCGTCACGCGAGGCGCTGGCTCGGGTCAGCGGGCAGATCGGGGGCGTCATCTCGACGCAGACCGGTTCGGAGCTGCTCGCCGCGGCCGCGCAGTTCGCCGCGACCCCGGCCCTGCTGAACGCCGTGACCGAGCAGGTCGCTCCCGCCCAGGCCAAGTCGGCGCTGGTGGATCGCGTGTTCGCGGGCACCTCGAGCGACGCACGTCGCCTTCTCGCAGCTGCGGTCTCCGAGAGCTGGTCGAACGGTCATGAGATGATCGCCGGCATCGAGGAGCTCGGCATCCGGGCCGAAGCCACGGTGAACTCGGCACTCGCCGACGAGCTGCTCTCGGCCGCGGGCGCGATCGATGCGAGCCACGAGCTCGAGCTCGCCCTGGGGAGCAAGCTGAGCGAACCGGGCGCGAAGGCCGCTCTGGCTCAGCGGATCTTCGCCGGGAAGATCTCGGATTCGGCCCTCGGCGTCGTGAGCTACCTCACGGCGAATCCGCGCGGTCGCCGGCTCGGAACGGCTCTGCGAGCCGCGGCGCACACCGCCGCGGATCAGGGGGGCGCCGAACTCGCGACGGTGACGGTCGCCGCGCCGCTCTCAGCCGCGCAGCAGGCCCGTCTTGCAGAATCGCTGCAGCAGAGCGCCGGCCGCCCGGTGCGCGTCACCACCATCATCGACCCCTCGCTGATCGGCGGTGTTCGCGTGCAGCTCGGTGACGACGTCATCGACGGCAGCGTGCGCTCCCGACTCGAGGATCTCCGCCAGCGTCTCGCCGGCTAGAGCACAATTTTCACGCCGGGATCCCGGCACAGACAGAGGAAACGAAATGGCAGAACTCTCCATCAGCCCCGATGAGATTCGCGCCGCGCTGACCGACTTCGCGAAGTCGTACGAGCCGGCCGCGTCAGGAAAGACCGAAGTCGGTGTCGTCGCAGACGCTGCCGATGGCATCGCCCATGTGACCGGCCTGCCCGGTGTGATGGCAAACGAGCTCGTCCGCTTCGCGGACGGCACCCTCGGCCTCGCGCAGAACCTCGAAGAGGACGAGATCGGCGTCGTCGTGCTCGGCGAGTTCACCGGCATCGAGGAGGGCCAGGAAGTCACCCGCACGGGTGAGGTGCTCTCGGTTCCCGTCGGCGAGGGCTACCTCGGCCGCGTGGTGGATCCGCTCGGCAACCCGATCGACGGTCTCGGCGAGATCGCGAACGTCGAGGGCCGCCGCGCACTCGAGCTGCAGGCCCCCGGCGTCATGGCGCGCAAGTCGGTGCACGAGCCGCTGCAGACCGGCGTGA
>JBDIAD010000261.1:0-2633 GCA_039812205.1 Leucobacter sp. | reverse complement strand
CGTCGCCGAGAGCGTCCGCCTCGACGAGACCCGCTTCGCCTGGCCCGCCGACGTCGATCCGGCCGCCTGGCGCGGCATCCGCCGCACGACGGACCCCGCGCACCGCACCCTCGCCGAGGTCAGCCCGGCAGAGATCGCCAACGCGATGGAGCTCGTGCTGCGCGAGTCCTTCAGCTCGACCCGCGACGACCTGCTGCGCGAGGCCGCCGGCCTGCTCGGCTACACGCGCCTGACCGAGGGCGCGCGCACCGGGCTGAGCTCCGCGCTGGACGCCGCCGTCGAGGCGGGACGGTTCACCGCCTCGGACGGGCGGATGCGGATGGGGTGAGGCGGCGAGGGCGTGTTGCCGGCCTACCGCAGCGGTTCTCGCCCCGCTTCCGTGCTGCTGCTTGAATGAGAGAGCCCGGAGCCGAGGAGGACCGCCGCCATGAGCATTCGGCCGAAGACCCGCAGGTGCTCAGTCGCGATGACGGCGCTCGCCATCGCGGGCGTCCTCGCACTCGGCGGCTGCGCCCCGGAGCCCGGGTCGGGCAGCGCGGGAGGCGATGCCGACGTGTCCGAGAAGGTGCTCGCGATCGCCGAGAAGCAGTTCGCGGATCGCGACATGCGGGCCGCCATCGGACTGGTGCTCGAGGACGGTGAGGTGATCGCCGAGTTCGCGCTGGGCGAGTCGATGACCGGCGTTCCGGCGACGCTCGACGATTCATGGCGGAACGGAGCGATCGCGATCGGGTATCTCGCGATCGCGCTGCTGCGGTTGGCGGAGCAGGGCGTGATCGATCTGGACGAGCCCATCGACGAGTACCTGCCGGACTTCCCGGATGCCGACACGATCACCCCGCGCCAGCTGATCATGATGACGGCCGGCGTGCCCGACTACGTGCCGGACGAGAGCTTCGAGGCGGCCCTCATGGCGGATCCGTTCCGCGCCTGGGAGAGCGACGAGCTCGTCGCGTACGGCATCGCGCAGCCGAGGGTGTTCGAGCCCGGTACGAACTGGGACTACTCGCACTCGGGGATCGTGGTGCTCGGGCAGGTGATGGAGCGGGCCGCGGGGAAGCCGCTCGCCGAGATCCTCGAGGAGCAGGTGCTGGATCCCCTCGGTCTCCAGCGCACCTTCTCGGAGCAGACCGCCGCGATCCCGGAGCCCGTGCTGCACGGCTTCACGGCGGAGCGGGGCGTCTACGAGGACTCCACATACTGGAACCCGTCATGGACGCTCGCCGACGGGGCCGTGCAGACCACGACCGTGGCGGACGCGGCCGCGAGCTTCGACGCGGTCATCGGGCGCGGCGAACTGCTGAGCACGGACTCGTACGCCCAGCTGATCGGCACCGAGCTGGTGGGCTTCGGCGAGATCCTCGAGGGCTGCCGCACCTGCCACATGCTCGACGATCGCTTCGCGTACGGCATGGGCGTGTTCCTGCGCGGCGACTACGTGGCGCAGACGCCGATCTTCGGCGGATACGCGGGTGCCGTCGTCACGCTTCCGGCCAGCCGAGCCGCCGACGGCACGTCGCTGACGATCGCGGTGGTGGTCACGCTGAAGGAGGACGCGGTCGAGGACTGGACCGGGTCGCTCCCCAACCGCGCGGACGAGCTCGCGATCCAGATCGCGACCGCGCTGCGCCCGGACCAGGCTCCGCCGCCGTACCCCGAGGGGCGGTAGCGCGCGGCGCCCCGATATGCAGTTCTGTTCCTTCCGTGGACGGTCGGTGACCGATCGCTGCGCGGCCCCCGCTACCGCGCCCACCCCTGCTCGACGGCGATCTCCTCGACATCGCGCTCGAACGCGTCGACGTCGAGCTTCGGGATCCTCTTCGTCCGCAGGATGTCGAAGGTGCGGCGGATGACGTCGTAGAGCAGCCGACGCCGCTCCACCTCGTCGGCCGTGCGCCAGGCCACGGGATCCGCGTGGAGCCGGAAGTCGATCCCCGCGGACTTGCGCTGGTAGAGGGTGCGCTCGGCGCCCCGCGGCTTCGGACCGCCCTCGCGCTGGAACACGAACATGAGGAACCAGCCGCTGCCGTCCAGCGCGGCGCCGTAGGAGCGATCCGCGAGGCGCTCGCTCAGCAGCCTGTTCATCGGCACGTACACGTCCGAGGATCGCCTGCCGTCGCCGAAGGCCTCGAAGGAGGTGAAGAAGACCTTCATGGGGGCTCCTGTCGTTGTTCTCGCTTCCGGTGGTCGGGATGGGCGTGCGAGCGAGTGGTCGGTTCCACGATACGCATGCGTGGTTTCGGCTCTCCGGCGCCCGCAGGGTCATCGAGAACGGGCGATGGAGCTTCCCTCGCAGCGGTGGAGGGAGTCCCGCGCTGAAATACCCGTCGCGAGATCATCCCCGCACGGGCACTGCTCGCGCGGATTCGGTCGGCGATGGGCGCGGGATCGAGTCGGAGATCCGGTCCCACGACCCTGACCCCGCGACGTCCAAACGGGGCGTCGCGGATCTCTCGCGCGAGCGGATCGTGCTCGACGAGCCGACCACGGGCTTGCATCCGAGCGATGTGGACCGCATCAACGCGTTGTTCGCGGAACTGGTCGACGGTGGGGCCACGCTTCTGGTGGTGGAGCACAACCTGCGCGTGGTCGCAGAGGCCGACCACGTGATCGATATCGGGCCGGGCGCCGGG
>JBDIAD010000260.1:0-2641 GCA_039812205.1 Leucobacter sp. | reverse complement strand
GCCAGCGTCAGCTGATCATCGGCGACCGTCAGACCGGTAAGACCGCGCTGGCGATCGACACCATCATCAACCAGAAGGCCAACTGGGAATCGGGCGACGTCAACAAGCAGGTGCGCTGCATCTACGTCGCAATCGGCCAGAAGGGCTCGACCATCGCCTCGGTGAAGGGCGCCCTCGAAGACGCCGGTGCGATGGAGTACACGACCATCGTGGCTTCGCCCGCATCCGATCCCGCGGGCTTCAAGTACCTGGCGCCGTACACCGGCTCGGCCATCGGCCAGCACTGGATGTACGCCGGCAAGCACGTCCTCATCGTGTTCGACGATCTGTCGAAGCAGGCCGAGGCGTACCGCGCTGTGTCGCTGCTGCTGCGCCGCCCGCCGGGGCGCGAGGCCTACCCGGGCGACGTCTTCTACCTGCACTCCCGTCTGCTGGAGCGCTGCGCGAAGCTCTCCGACGAGCTCGGCGCCGGTTCGATGACGGGTCTGCCGATCATCGAGACCAAGGCGAACGACGTCTCGGCGTACATTCCGACCAACGTGATCTCGATCACCGACGGCCAGATCTTCCTGCAGTCCGACCTCTTCAACGCGAACCAGCGTCCCGCGGTCGACGTGGGCATCTCGGTGTCGCGAGTCGGCGGCGACGCCCAGGTGAAGTCGATCAAGAAGGTCTCCGGCACCCTGAAGCTCGAGCTCGCCCAGTACCGCGCTCTCGAGGCATTCGCGATGTTCGCATCGGACCTCGACGCCGCCAGCCGCCGTCAGCTCGAGCGCGGCGCGCGCCTCACCGAGCTGCTGAAGCAGCCGCAGTACTCGCCGTACCCGGTGGAGGAGCAGACGGTCTCGATCTGGGCCGGCACCAACGGCTACCTCGACGATGTGCCGGTCGAAGACATCCTGCGCTTCGAGCGCGAGTTCCTCGACTACCTCGGCCGCAACAGCGAGGCGCTGAACACGCTGCGCGCGACCAACGTGCTCGACGACGACACCGTCGCCGAGCTCGAGAGCCGCATCAACTCGTTCAAGCCCGAGTTCCGCACGTCCAGCGGTCAGTCCCTGAACGAGCAGTTCGAAGAGCTCGCAGAGGCCGACATCAAGCAGGAGCAGCTGGTCGTCTCGAAGAAGTAGCCGGGTCGCGGCGGGGCGATCGACCCCGCCGCGGTTCCGAGCCCGATTCGAACAACCGAGCAACACAGACACAGGAGAGACATGGGAGCGCAACTTCGGGTCTACCGGCAGAAGATTCGTTCTGCCCAGACGACCAAGAAGATCACCCGTGCCATGGAGCTGATCGCGGCATCGCGAATCCAGAAGGCAAAGGCACGCGTCGAAGCGACGACGCCATACGCTCGAGCGATCACCCGCGCCGTCTCGGCCGTCGCGACGCACTCGAACTTCGATCACCCGCTGCTGGTCGAGCCCGAGACGATCACCCGCGCGGCCGTCGTGATCTTCACCTCCGACCGCGGCCTCGCCGGTGCCTTCAACTCGCAGGTGCTGCGCGAAGCCGAAGAGCTGAGCGAGTTGCTCCGTTCGGAGGGCAAGGAGATCGACTACTACCTCGTCGGACGCAAGGCGCAGGGGTACTTCAGCTTCCGCCAGCGTCGTGCCGAGCGGGTGTGGACCGGTTTCACCGAGAGCCCGGCGTTCGAGAACGGCAAGGAGATCGCCGACGCGCTGCTGGAGGCGTTCAACCTGGAGACTGCGGAGGGCGGGGTCGATGAGATCCACCTCGTGTACAACCGCCTCGTCAGCATGGTGAGCCAGGTTCCCCAGGTGAGCCGACTCCTGCCGCTGCAGGTCGTCGAGGGCGTCGCCGAGGAATCGAACGACACGACCGATCCGCTCTACGAGTTCGAGCCCGACGCGGATACGGTGCTCGACCGTCTGCTCCCCGCCTACATCGAGGCGCGCCTGCACAACGCGCTGCTCGAATCGGCCGCCGCGAAGCACGCGGCGACGCAGAAGGCCATGAAGTCGGCCAGCGACAACGCCGACGCCCTCATCCGCGATTACACCCGTCTGGCGAACAACGCCCGCCAGGCCGAGATCACCCAGCAGATTTCCGAGATCGTCGGCGGCGCCGACGCCCTCGCGGACTAGCCACGCAACGAAGAGAGAGAAAGCCATGACCGATCAGGCCATCACGCAGGTCACCGGGCGCATTGCCCGCGTCACCGGCCCCGTCGTCGACATCGAGTTCCCGCATGACGCGATTCCCGCCGTCTACAACGCGCTCGAGACCACCGTCGACTTCGGAGACGGCTCCGAGCCGATGAAGCTCATCCTCGAGGTCGCGCAGCACCTCGGCGACAACCTCGTTCGTGCGATCGCGCTGAAGCCGACCGACGGCCTCGTGCGCGGCCAGGAAGTGCGCGACACCGGTGACTCGATCACCGTTCCCGTCGGCGACATCACCAAGGGAAAGGTGTTCAACGTCACGGGTGACGTGCTGAACCTTCCCGAGGGCGAGACCTTCGAGGTGAACGAGCGCTGGAGCATCCACCGCACGCCCCCCGCCTTCGATCAGCTCGAGTCCAAGACCCAGCTCTTCGAGACCGGCATCAAGTCCATCGACCTCCTGACCCCGTACGTGCAGGGTGGAAAGATCGGTCTGTTCGGTGGTGCCGGCGTGGGCA
>JBDIAD010000259.1:0-2676 GCA_039812205.1 Leucobacter sp. | reverse complement strand
CGCACAAGGGGCCGAGGTGCACTGGCTCCCCGTCGACTCGGACGGCGTGCTGCACCCCGAGACGCTGAACGCGGCGATCCGCGACCGCGGTGCGGAGAACGTCGCGCTGTTCTCGGTGCTATGGGCGAATAACGAGGTCGGGTCGATCCAGCCGGTCGCCGAGCTCGGCCGCATCGCCGGCGAGGCCGGCATCCCGTCGCATGTCGACGCGGTTGCGGCCACCGGGCAGCTGCCGATCGACTTCCACGCGAGCGGGGCGTCGGCGGTGTCGCTCTCCGCGCACAAGATCGGCGGCCCCGCGGGCGTGGGCGCGCTGCTGCTCTCGCGCACCGCGAAGGCCGAGTCGCTGCTGCACGGCGGGAGTCAGCAGCGCTCCCGCGCAGGCTCGCAGAACGTCGCCGGCGCGATCGGCTTCGCTGCGGCGCTCGAGCTGGTCTACGGCACGGGCTTCGAGGCCCGCGTCGACGCGCTCCGGGAGCGGCGCGACCGTCTCATCTCGGGGGTGCGCGCCGCGATCCCCGATACGGTGCTGCGCGGGGCCGATCCCGCCGGGCCCCGCCTCGCGGGGAATGCGCACTTCACCTTTCCCGGCTGCCAGGGCGATTCCCTGGTCTACCTGCTCGATACCCGCGGAGTGTCGGCCTCGGTGGGCTCGGCCTGCCAGGCCGGGGTGACCGAGATCTCCCACGTGCTCATCGCCATGGGGGTGGACGAGACCGAGGCGGCCGGTGCGCTGCGGTTCACCCTGGGCTTCGACACGAGCGACGAGGATGTGGATCGGCTCCTCGCGGTGCTGCCGGAGGCGGTGTCCAGGGCGCGCGCGGCGGGGCTCGCGTAGACTATCCGGATGAAGATTCTGGCGGCGATGAGCGGCGGCGTGGACAGCGCCGTGGCCGCGGCTCGCGCCGTGGAGGCCGGGCACGAGGTCGTGGGCGTGCATCTCGCGCTGAGCCGCATGCCCGGGACGCTGCGCACCGGATCGCGCGGATGCTGCACCATCGAGGACGCGATGGATGCGCGCCGGGTGGCGAATCTGCTCGGCATCCCCTTCTATGTCTGGGATTTCAGCGAGCGGTTCAAGGCGGATGTCGTCGACGACTTCATCGCCGAGTACGCCGCCGGGCGCACGCCGAATCCGTGCCTGCGGTGCAACGAGAAGATCAAGTTCCAGGCGCTGCTCGACAAGGCGATCGCCCTCGGCTTCGACGCGGTCGCGACCGGCCATTACGCGACGATGGTCGACGGCCCGAACGGGCGCGAGCTGCATCGCGCGAACGCATGGGCGAAGGATCAGTCCTACGTGCTCGGGGTGCTCACCGCGGATCAGCTCGCGCACTGCTATTTCCCGCTCGGCGACACCCCGTCGAAGGATCTCGTGCGCGCGGAGGCGGAGCGTCGCGGGCTGCAGGTCGCGCAGAAGCCCGACAGCTACGACATCTGCTTCATCCCCGAGGGGGACACGCGCGGGTGGCTCTCGGAGCATCTCGAGCGCACCCCGGGGGAGATCGTCGACGAGGCGGGCGCCGTGGTCGGCGCGCACGACGGCGCGCACGGGTACACCGTCGGTCAGCGACGCGGGCTGCAGCTGGGCATCCCCGCACCGGACGGGCAGCCGCGGTACGTCCTGTCGATCCGCCCCGTCTCGAATCAGGTCGTGGTCGGCCCCAAGGAGCATCTCGCGGTCTCGCGCATCGCGGGCGGGCGGATCAGCTGGACCGGCGAGGCGGGATTCGATCTCGCGGAGGCCTTCGACTGCGAGGTGCAGATCCGGGCGCATGCGGACCCGGTGCCGGCGCGGGCGCGGCTGGTGCCCATCGCCGAAGAGGAGCGCACGGAGCAGCATCGGGCCGAGGCGACGCACGAGGTGATCGTCGACGTCGATCTCGAGCGCACGGAACCGCTGCTGGGGGTCGCGCCGGGGCAGAGCGCGGTGCTCTACATCGGCACGCGCGTGCTCGGGCAGTTCACCATCGATCGCGCCGTCGCCGCCGCGGTCGCCGCATAGGCCTCGGCGCGGTCGTTTCGGCGACCCCGCTTTGTCGGTGGCGGCTTCTAGACTGAAACCGTGAATCCAGCATCGTTTGATCCGACCGCGGCGGCGGACATCCCCGGCGACTTCGACGCGGCGCGCGCGGAGAGCTCCCGGCTCACCGAAGATCTCGAACGCTATCGTCAGGCGTATTACATCGAGGGCACGAGCCTGGTCTCGGATGCGGAGTACGACGTGCTGATACGCCGCCTGGAGGCCATCGAGCGGTCCTTTCCCGAGCTCGCGGGACTCGACAGCCCGACGCAGAGCGTCGGCGCCGACATCGCGACTTCCGGCTTTCCCCCGCACGAGCACGCCGAGCGCCTGCTGAGCCTCGACAACGTGTTCAGCGTCGACGAGTTCCGCGAGTGGGCGGGCAAGACCGAGGCCGCCGCAGGAGGCGGCGTTCGCTGGCTCTCGGAGCTCAAGATCGACGGGCTGGCGATCAGCCTGGCCTATCGGAACGGACGCCTCGAGACCGCGGCGACTCGGGGCGACGGCCGCATCGGCGAGAACATCACCGAGAACATTGCATACATCCCGGCGATTCCGACACTGCTCGAGGGGGAGGGCATCCCCGAGTTCTTCGAGGCGCGCGGCGAGGTGTTCCTCACGACCGAGGACTTCCTCGAGCTCAATCGACGCCA
>JBDIAD010000258.1:0-2677 GCA_039812205.1 Leucobacter sp. | reverse complement strand
CCGTCGATCCTCGATGCCAGAGTGACCGGCGGCGAGAACGAGGGAGTGCTCGGAATCTATTCGTTGAGCAAACAATCGAACCTCGCAGGATACCGGGCCGCATTCCTCGCCGGCGACAGACGGCTCGTCGCCGAACTGCTGAACGTTCGCAAGCACGCCGGGCTCATCATGCCGGCTCCGGTGCAGGCGGCCGCGGCGGTCGCGCTCGCCGACGACGCCGACGTCACCGAGCAGCGCGACCGGTACCGGGAGCGACGAGATGTCCTGCTTCCGGCGCTGCGGCGGGCGGGCTATCGCATCGATCGCAGCGAGGCGGGACTCTACCTCTGGGCGACTCGCGGGGCCCCCGCGATGACGAGCGTCTCCGAATTCGCGGACCTCGGCATCCTGGTCGGCCCCGGCCACTTCTACGGGGGGCATTCGCCCGAGCACATCCGGGTCGCTCTCACCGCCAGTGACGCTGTGATTGCCGAGGCGGCCCGCCGACTCGCAAATGTATCCGACGCCTCGTGAGTGAGACCGCTTTGTCTCACAAACGCGAACTCAGCGCTGAGAAGATCTACAAATTCGATAGGCTGGTTTAGTGCACGATGCCGTACCACGGGCATCGGCCATCCGCACGGACCTCACAAAAGGAGACGACGTGACCGAAGCGACACAGGGCTCGAACCCGGGCGCCGCGAAGTTGATTGTGGGCGAGAGCGAAGCCGAATTCCCGGTCATCGCCTCCACCGACGGTGCCTCGAGCATCGACATCAGCGCGCTGACGAAGCAGACCGGACTCACCGCGCTCGACTACGGCTTCGTGAACACCGCGTCGACGAAATCCGAGATCACCTACATCGACGGCGAGGCGGGCATTCTGCGATACCGCGGGTACCCGATCGAGGAGCTGGCCGAGCGTTCGAGCTTCCTCGAGGTCGCATACCTGCTGATCTACGGCGAGCTGCCCAGCGCGGGTGAACTCTCCGCGTTCGAAGAGCGTATCCGCCGCCACAGCCTGCTGCACGAGGATCTGCGCTTCTACTTCCAGGGCCTGCCGCACACGGCGCACCCGATGGCCGCCCTCTCTGGGGGCATCCAGGCGATGTCGACGTACTACGAGGATTCCCTCGACACCGCGGATCCCGAGTTCATCGAGGTCAACACGATCCGCCTCCTGGCGAAGCTCCCCGTGCTCGCCGCCTATTCGTACAAGAAGTCGGTCGGGCAGGCATTCCTGTACCCCGATAACAACCTCAGCTACGTCGAGAACTTCCTGCGGCTGAATTTCGGCACCATGGCCGAGCCATACGAGATCAACCCCGTGCTCGTCGAGGCGCTCGACAACCTGCTGGTCCTGCACGCCGATCATGAGCAGAACGCCTCCACCTCGACGGTCCGACTCGTCGGCTCCACCGGCGCGAACCTCTTCTCGTCGATCTCCGCGGGGATCAGCGCGCTCTCGGGCCCGCTGCACGGCGGTGCGAACGAAGCGGTGCTCGATATGCTCGCGAAGATCCGCAACTCGGGCGAGTCGGTGCAGTCGTTCGTCGAGCGTGTGAAGAACAAGGAGGCCGGGGTGAAGCTCATGGGCTTCGGGCACCGGGTCTACAAGAACTACGATCCGCGCGCCCGCATCGTGAAGGCGAGCGCGGCGAAGGTGCTCGAGGAGCTCGGCGTGAACGACCCGCTGCTCGAGGTGGCGCAGGAGCTCGAGCAGATCGCGCTCGAGGACGACTACTTCAAGGAGCGCAAGCTCTACCCGAATGTCGACTTCTACACCGGCGTGATCTACAAGGCGATGGGCTTCCCGACCCGCATGTTCACCGTGCTCTTCGCGATCGGCCGCCTGCCGGGCTGGATGGCGCACTGGCGCGAGGCGCGCAGCGATGCGCAGACGAAGATCGGCCGCCCGCAGCAGCTGTACATCGGCCCGGGCGAGCGCCACCTGGATCGCTAGGGCGCGCGGACGGATCCGCTCCGCCGAGTCGACCGGAGCGCGCGGCGCCCGGCCGCCCTCAGCCGTGCAACGCCGAGTTCAGGATGATCCCCTCGCCGCTTCGCGGCAATGCCTCGACGACGCCGGTCTCCGAGTTGCGGCGGAAGAGCAGGTTCTTCATCCCCGAGAGCTCCGCGGCCTTCACCGAGACCGGTGCGCCCCCGGTCGCGGTCGTGCCGTGCGGCAGGCGCACCTTGGTGCCGGCGGTCACGTACAGGCCGGCCTCCACTACGCAGTCGTCGCCGATCGAGATGCCCACGCCCGAGTTCGCGCCCAGCAGACTCCGGGAGCCGATCCGCACCACCTCGCTGCCGTCGCCCGAGAGCGTGCCCATGATCGACGCGCCGCCGCCGATGTCGGAGCCGTCGCCGACGACGACGCCGGCGGAGATCCGGCCCTCGACCATCGACGTGCCCAGCGTGCCGGCGTTGAAGTTGACGAAGCCCTCGTGCATGACGACGGTGCCCGGAGCGAGGTACGCGCCCAGCCGGACACGGTCGCCGTCGGCGATCCGGACGCCGGAGGGCGTCACGTAGTCGACCATGCGCGGGAACCGGTCCAGCCCGTGCACCGTGAGGTGCTGGCCGCGGCGGCGCAGAGCCAGCCGCGCGGCGGCCAGGTCGTCCGGGGCGATGGGGCCGGCGCTGGTCCACGCCACGATCGGCAGGAGACCGAAGATCCCGTCCAGGTTGATCG
>JBDIAD010000257.1:0-2681 GCA_039812205.1 Leucobacter sp. | reverse complement strand
GGTCATCCACTTGATGCCGAGCAGCAGCGGGACGAGTGCGATGGGCAGCACGATCGCGAAGATCCACCGCCATCCGAGGTGATCGAGGATGAGTCCCGAGGCCGTGGGGCCGGTCGCCGGGGCGAGGGAGATCACCATGCCGACGAGGCCCATCATGCGTCCGCGCATGTGCGGCGGCACGACGTTCATCATGGTCGTCATGAGCAGCGGCAGCATGATGCCGGTTCCTCCGGCCTGCACGATGCGCCCGACGAGCAGCATCCAGAAGCCGGGGGCGACGAGGCAGATCGCGGTGCCGATCGAGAACGAGGTCATCGCGGCGATGAAGATCTGCCGCGTGGTGAAGCGCTGCAGCAGGAAGCCGGTGGTGGGGATGACGACGGCCATCATCAGCATGAAGGCGCTCGTGAGCCACTGCCCCTGCTCCTCGGGGATGCCGAGGGTGACGTTGAGCTGCGGAATCGCGATCGACATCGTCGTCTCGTTGAAGATGGCGACGAAGGCCGCCGCGATCAGGATCCAGATCACGCGCATCGCTGCGGGGTCGACGGTATCCCGCGAAGCGGGCTGGACGGGCACGTTCCCGGTGTGAGCGGTCAAGGAAAACTCCGTGAGTTGCAAGCGGCGCCACCCCGGGAGACACGCGTCAGAATGCGCCTCGGAGGCAGAACGTCTACGTTACCGGATCACCCGTCGTCGTGCCAGACCAGTGTTTCGGGGGTGGATCGACCGGGTCCGCGGGCGCCTCAGGGGGCGGCGCGATCCGCCCTCTGCTCGGCTTCCGTCTCGCGCTGCCTGCCCATGGCGCGCCCCTCCATCCAGTAGGCGCGGGAATACAGTTCGCCGCGCCCGACCCCGAATTCGCCGCGCAACCGCGCCAGCACGTGCCGCAGCGAGCGGCTCTCGGGAGTGGCCCAGACGCGCCAGTTCGACCAGTCTCGCGACTCGAGCGCCGCCGCGAGGGCGCGTGCGCTGTCGCGCGGGCTCCAGTGGATCGCGAGCCCCGGGTGCTCTGCGATCGGAATGAGCCGGTCTCCCGGATCGTGCTCTTCGAGATAGAGCTCGATGCGGGCGTGTCCGGGCAGGGCCGCGACGATGCTCGACAGGGCGGGGATCGCGGCCGCGTCTCCGATGAGGAGATAGCCGGAGGGAGCCGGGTCCGCGACCTCGAATGTCGACGAGCCGTAGGTGCTCACCGACAGCGTGTCGCCGGGCGAGCACGCGCGGGCCCACGACGAGGCGGGGCCGTCGGTGTCGTGCAGCACGAAATCGAGGGTGAAGTCGCCCGTGTCGATGTCGCCGGTGCTGATCGTGTAGCCGCGCTGATGCTCGGTGCCCTTGCCGTGGGCGTCAGGGAACCAGCCGCGCACCCAGGCGGTGGGCACGAGTCTCGCCTCCGTGAAGAGCGTGCCGGATCGGAAGTGCACACGCACAAAATCGGCGGTGATCGCCTCGACGCGGGTGACCGTCGCCTCGTGGTCCCCGACGCGCAGCGCCCGCATGACCGCCCCAGAAATGCCGCGCCGCGCCATATTCGTGCCTCCGCTTCCGTTTGGGTTCAGCTTAGGCTCGGTTTCATCTGATGAACAAGGGGCGGGCCGGTTTTTCCAGTCTTCTCTGCGGATCGCCGATCGGCGGTTCCGGTACCCGGTCACTGCGTGGTGTCGGCCGCCCGAGTCACCGGGCGCTCCTGCCGCGGCCCCGTGAAACGCGAGACCGCCCTGCCGGCCCGGGGGAGGGGCCGGCAGGGCGGTCAGCGCAGGAGCGGCTCGCTTAGAGCGCGTCCTCGTTCATCGCGCGTCGACGCGACCTCGAGACGAACAGCACCGCGCCCAGCAGGAGCAGCGAGCCCCCGGCGGTGCCGAGCATCGCGCCGACGGCGGGGTTGCCGCCGGTGACTGCGAGATCCGGAGCCTTGACGACCTTCGCGTGGTACGGGTCGTCGCTCGAGACCGGCTCACCGGTGAACTCGCCGGCCGCGGTGACCGTCGCCTCATCGCGGTGGGCGGTGTCCGCCGTCACCCCGGAGAGCGTCGCGGTGCAGCTGAACTGCTCCTCGGGCATGAACGGGCCGGCCCAGGCGACGCCCGTCGATCCGTCCGGGAAGGTGCAGCTGAGCGCCTCGACGGTGCCGCTGCCCGTGCTCGCGTCGGTGACCTCGATGTCGACGAGGGGCTCATCGCCGGTGTTCGTGACGATGAATTCGAGGCTCGTGCCGCCGTTCTTGCCGGTGAGGTCGACGGCGGTGTCCGCGGTGTTCGCGTCATTGCCGTCGGCGTCCTGCTTCACGATCTCGATCGAGGGCTCGTAGGTGACGAAGCCGAAGTCGAGCGTGAGATCCTCGCTCCCGTTCTGGGTCAGCGGCAGCCAGCTGCTGGCCTCCGCGGTCGAGGAGTCGATCGCGCGGTCGCTTCCGGCCTCCGCGATCGGCGTCAGGAAGTACCCCGCGGGCACCTGCGTCACCTTGACGGTGTAGGAGCCGCTCGGCAGCGTCGGCAGATCGCCGAAGAGGTACCTGCCGTTCGAGTCGGATCGCTGCGGGGCGACGACGACGCCGTTCACATCGGTCACCGAGCCGCCATCGGGGCCGACGAGGGTCAGCTCGACGTTCGCGAGCGGGGGCTCGCCGGCATCCTGAATGCCATTTCGATCGGCGTCGATCCACGTCGTGTCGCCGACGC
>JBDIAD010000256.1:0-2694 GCA_039812205.1 Leucobacter sp. | reverse complement strand
GGGCCCACCGCGGCGGCGGCGAGGAACTGGCCGGTGTTCTGAATGCCGAGGGCGCGACCGGCCCACGCCGGCCCGGCGATCTCGGCGACGGCGGTGAACGCGAGACCGTTGTCGGCGACGCTCACGCAGCTGGCGATGAGGTATGCCGCGGCAGCGGCAGCGCTCCACTCGGCCCACCCGAAGGCGGCCGTCGCGAGGATCGCGCCGATGGCGAGCACCGCCACCTGGCGAAGCGGTCGCAGACGCGACCTCACCCGATCGCTCCAGACTCCGACGGCGATCCGCCCGGCCGCGCCCGCGAACTGCGACACGGCGACGAGCGCGCCGGCCGCGAGCGGGCTCCAGCCGAAGCCGATCGTGAACCAGACGAGTCCAAAAGTGGAGAGCGCGAACTGCGGCACGACCAGCAGGGCCGACACGATGTGGATTCGCAGCAGCGCAGATCGCTCTCGGTAGGGATTGCCGATCATCTCGATCGCATCCTTCGGCGGGCGCGCGGGGTCGCGCACGACGACCGCGCACACCGCGAGGCTGAGCAGCGTGAGCGCACCGCCGAAGGCGAGGGCCGCGGGGACGCCGCCGAGATCCGCGAGCGAGGGCACGCACAGCACTGCGATGGCCATGCCGATGGGCTGGCAGGTCTGCCTGATCCCCATGGCGAGGCCGCGGCGCTCCGCCGGGAACCAGCCGGTGATCAGGCGGCCGCTCGCGCTGTTCGTGCAGGCCGAGGCGGCCCCGCAGGCGATGAGCGCGGCCCCGAGCATCACGAATCCGCTCGCCACGACGGAGAGCGCGACCGCGCACGAGGTGAGCCCCAGGCCGATGAGCAGCACCCGCCGCTCCCCGAAGCGATCGGTCGCCGCGCCCCAGGCGACGAGCGAGAAGACCAGACCGAGGCTGGGTGCTCCCGCGAGCATGCCGGCCGCGACCAGACTCATCTCGCGACTTTCGTGCAGATACGGGATGAGGAAGGCCGGAGCCGCCGCGACGACCGTGGTGGCCGCCTGCGCGAGCACCATCGCGGCGAGCATCGCCCACAGCCGTCCGGGAACCCGCACCGGTGCGACGGCACCCGTGCCGCGCCGCCGGGATCTCACCGTTTCTCCCTATGCACGGCCGACGGCTTCGCGGACGAGCCCGGCGAGCAGCTCGGTGCCGCGCAGGGATCCCGCAGAGGCCGCGCGGCGCGACATCTCGCTCAGCCCGTCCGCATCGTGCAGCAGCGGGATGAGCGTGGCTCGCACCCACTCGGGTGTCAGCGTCTCGTCTGAGACCAGCACGGCGCCGCCCGCCTCGACCACGCCCGCGGCGTTCAGCCTCTGCTCTCCGTTGCCGGTGGAGTAGGGCACGAAGACCGCCGGCACGCCGAGCCCGGCGAGTTCGCTCACGGTGGCCGATCCGGCGCGCGAGACCGCCAGATCGCAGGCGGCGAGCGCGAGATCCATCCGATCGCAGTACGGGATCACGTGATATCCCGGGACGCCCGGATCCTCCACCTCGGTGAGGCCGCCCCAGATGTGGAGCACCTGGGCGCCGCTTTCGACGATCTCCGCGGCGGAGCCCGAGATGCCGCGATTCAGCGCACGGGCGCCCAGTGATCCGCCCGTCACCAGAAGCGTCGGCCGATCCGCCTCGAGACCGAAGTGCGCCCGGGCGCTCGCCCGCACCGCGCCCCGATCGAGGGTCGCGATCTCGCGGCGCAGCGGGGTCCCGGTGACGCGCGCCCCGCGGATCGGCGTGCCCGCGAACGTGACAGCGACGTACGGGGTCTTCCGCGCACCCAGACGATTGGCGAGGCCCGGCCTCGCGTTCGCCTCATGGATCACGATCGGCACGCGCTCCAGCTGAGCTGCGCGATACGCGGGCGACGAGGCGTAGCCGCCGAATCCGACGACGACGTCGACGCCCCGGGAGCGGATCAGCTCGCGCACCTCGCGCACCGCGCGCCGGTACCGCGCCGGGAATCGCAGCGCATAGCCGCTCGGCCTGCGCGGGAACGGAAGCCGTTCGATGGTCTGCAGCTCGAACCCGCGCTCGGGGACGAGGCGGGATTCGAGGCCCTCGCGGGTGCCGAGCGCGATGATCTCCGCGTCGGGCTCGAGCTCGGCAACGTGCTGCGCGAGCGCCAGCAGCGGGTTCACATGGCCGGCGGTGCCTCCCCCGGCCAGCAGGTACACGGTCATCGTGCGACCCCCGCCGCCCGCTCGGCCTGATACGCCGCGCCGTCTCTCGCGATCGAGATCACCACTCCCATGGCAAGCAGACAGGCCACGAGCGCCGTCCCGCCCGAGCTGATGAGCGGCAGCGGCACGCCGAGAACGGGGAGCACGCCGATCACGACGCCGATGTTCACGAAGGCCTGGCCCACGATCCACACCATGATGCCGCCGACCACCGCGCGCCCGAAGCGATCCCGGGCCTGCGTGATGACCCGCAGCATGACCAGGGCGAGCAGCACGAATGCGACGATGACCAGGAGCGCCCCCACGAGTCCGAGCTCCTCGCCGATGATCGCGAAGATGTAGTCGTTGTCGGCCGCGGGCAGCCAGCTCCATTTCGCCTTGGATCCGCCGAGCCCCGTCCCGAAGAGGCCGCCGCCCGCGAGCGCCCAGAGGCCGTGCAGGGGCTGCCAGCCGAGACCGCTGTAGTCCTCGTTCCCGCTCGCGTGCCCCATGAGTCGATTCATGCGGTTCG
>JBDIAD010000255.1:0-2712 GCA_039812205.1 Leucobacter sp. | reverse complement strand
ATCGGCGCCGGCCTCGGCGACCGCGGCGGCGGTCTCGTCGCGCGTGCCGACGGCGGCGACGCGCCCGCGCGCGAGCACCACGACGCCGTCCTCCGTCGCCGCGCCGGTCTCGGGATCGATGAGGGTGCCGCCCTCGATGACGACGGTGCCGGGGCTTTCGCTCAGATCAGGGAAGTTTCGCGAGGCGAGCAGCGCCCCCGACGCTGCGGCGATATCTTCGGCACTGGGAACGTAAGAATCATCGTGCTGGCACATGCCTGCTCCTTCGCTTCGTTGCGGGGCGCTTGCCCTCGGCGCTACGTGACTCACCCTATCGTCGCCCAGGGTGCCGAGCCAGGGCCCGCATCGGGGGTGGATCGCCCCGCACGATCACGCGAGTCTGCGGATCGGCCCCCCCGCACGCCACGCCGCGATGGCTTCGACCGCCTGCGAGTAGAAGACGCGATAGGTGTCGGCCGTGACGTATCCGATGTGCGGGGTCAGCAGGGTGCGCGGCGCGCTCCGAAGCGGGTGATCCGCGGGCAGCGGCTCGGTGTCGTAGACGTCCATGGCGGCGCCGGCGATCCGCCCCTCGTGCAGTGCGCGCAGCAGCGCATCGGTGTCGACGAGCGGGCCGCGGGAGGTGTTCACCAGGATCGCGGTGGGTTTCATGCGCGCGATGTCCGTCTCGCCGACGATGCCGCGGCTGCGCTCGCCGAGCTTGTAGTGCACGGTGATGACATCGGAGGTGGCGAAGAGCTCGCCCTTCTCGACCGCCCGCACGCCGAGCGATGCCGCGAGCGCCGGGTCGAGGTTCTCGCTCCATGCGACGACCTCCATCTCGAAGGCGCGAGCGATTGCGGCCATCTTCGAGCCGAGCCTGCCGAGGCCCACGACGCCGAGGCGGTGACCCGCGAGGTCGCCGCCGACGGTCGCCTGCCAACCGCCGGCGCGCATGGATGCGTCTTCGCGCGGAATGTGCCGCAGCAGTGACAGGATCAGGCCCCAGGCGAGCTCGGGCGTCGAAGTCGACGGAGATTCGGTGCCGCACACGATCACGCCGTGCGCACGCGCCGCATCGAGATCGATCGCCGCGTTTCTGGTGCCGGTGGTCACGAGGAGCCGGAGCTCCGGCAGCAACGCGAGCCGCTCGGCGGTGAACTCAGTGCGCTCGCGCATCGCGACGATCACCTCGGCGTCGCCCAGCACCCGCAGAAAGCGCGCATCATCGACGATCGGCTCGCGCTCGACGCGCACCTCGACGCCGAGCGCATCCTCGTCGGCGTGCTGGCGCGCCACGCCCTGATAGTCGTCGAGCACCACCGCGAGGGTCATGCGCGCGCCTCCTCCGCTGCCCGCGCGGGCGATGGCTCGCCCGACGGGGCCGGCACCGACTCGCCCCATCCGAAGTGGGGAGCCACCTCGCGGGCGAAGAGCTCCATCGAGCGCAGCGTCAGCTCGTGGCCGGGGTTCACGCTGTGCACCTGGATCGCGATCTCATCGGCCTCGGCGAGCACGAGATCGCGCGACAGCGATTCGATGACATCTTCGGGCGTGCCCAGGTGCGTGTCGGTGAGGCGCACGAAGTCTTCGAGCGGCGTATCGGCGGCGATGCCGATCTCTTTCGAGAGGTATCGGATGCCGGCGTCGGCGAAGCGGCGGGCGGCCTCGCGATCGTCGGTGACGTAGACGGTGCGCGAGGCGGTCACATGCCCGGCGACCCCCTCGGGCAGCGCCTCTCGGTACGCCCGAATGATCGGCAGCTGCGTGTCGTGCAGCGCACCGTCGCGGTTCCCGGCCGGCCGCGCCTGAACCCGCGACAGCAGCAGCCCGTGCCCGAAGCGCCCGGCCCGAGCGCCGCCCCCTGCGCTGAACGTCGCCTGCCACACCCGGTCGCGCAGCGTCCCCGCCGCGGGGTAGATCGTGTTCCCCGCCCCGACATCGGCGCCTCGCAGCGCCGCGTCGAGCTTTCGCAGCCGCACCTCGTACTCGGCGGCCTTGTCTCGAGCGTCGAGGCCGAACGGCACGAAGGAGTCGGGGGTGCTGCCGCTGCCGATCCCGAGGTCGACGCGCCCGCCCGACAGCAGGTCGGCGACGACCGCGTCTTCGGCGACGCGAACCGGATCTTCGAGGGTCAGCGTGACGACGGCCGTGCCGAGCCGGATGGTCGTGGTCTGCGCCGCGGCATGCGCGAGCAGCACGAACGGCGACGGCAGGCCGCCCTCGCCCTCGTGGAAGTGGTGCTGCGCCACCCACGCCCGCGCGTATCCGAGACGCTCCGCCGCGCGAATCTGCTCGAGCGCGAAGCGATACCGCTCACCGGGGGAAACCGGTTCGAGCAGTCGCGTGAAGAAAGAGATCTCGGTCATGGGCCCCCCGACTACGACGCCGCGTGCTGGTGCCCGCGGGCTTCTTCTTCGAACTTGAAGGCGAGCCGCCCGTGCGCGAGCCCCGCCCCCGCACGCAGCGCGGTGGCCACCCAGGCGGCCTCGGCGACCTCGGTCTCGCTCGCGCCAGCCGCGACGGCGCGATTCGAGTGCCCCTGAATGCAGTACACGCACTGGGTGACGGTCGCGACGGCGAGCGCGATCAGCTCGCGGTACTTGAGCGGAATCTCGCGCCCCTCCTTCGCGAACACCGCATCGTCGAACTGCGCGAACGCCGCGAGGATATCGGGTGTCTCCTTCTTGTACACGCTCATGTACTTGCGGTCGCCGCGGTCGTAGAGCTCGG
>JBDIAD010000254.1:0-2714 GCA_039812205.1 Leucobacter sp. | reverse complement strand
TCTCTTTCAGGGTCGGCTTCTCTGTACTCATATATAAACTGCCTTACTTCGTTGTATGACCCAACATCTTCTGAGGCCGGGAGCTGGTGTGTCGGTGAAGCTGTTCAGCGGACGGCCGCGGCGGCGCGCGCGGCTGCCGCGAGCGAGCGGCGGGCGCCCTCGGCCCAGGCCTCGATCTGCGGCTCGAGCGGCGATTCGTCCATCACGGCGTAGAGCGCGTGGGTGGGCATCGACGCGCCCAGCTCCACGAGCAGCGGGCGCAGGCCCGTGTCGGGTGCGAGCGCGTGGGTCTTGTCGCCGCCGGTCATGACGAGGTACGCGACGGTGTCCAGGAGCTGATCCGCCCCGTAGCGGTCGAGGAACGCCTTCAGCAGGCCCGTGTAGGTCGCCTTGTAGGTGGGCGTGGCCAGCACGATGACGTCGCTCTCGCCGACGCGCTTGCTGACTTCCGCGACATCGGCGGCGCCCCAGTCGAAGAGACCGCCGGCGTATTCCGAGAGCTCGACGACGTTCACGACGGCGTCATCGCCGTAGATCGCCTGCATGGCGTCCTCGGCCACCTTGCGGGTGCGGGAGTTCGCCTTCGGATTGCCGACCACGATGCTGATGTTCACTGCCATGAAAAACCTCCGAATCCGGTCGGGGAGCATTTGCGCACGCCCCCGAGAAGTTACTCTGCCGGAATCTGATGGCGCTGGCAACAAGTGGATCGCGGCCCCGATTCTTACGTAGACATATCGGGAGGCGGGCCCCGGGCACCGGACGAAAGTTATCTACTTGACGTAACGCTGCGAAATAACGTCTTGAATGATGCGCTAACCTAGGCGATGGTCATCCGGCGGGTAGCTAGGATCGACAGGCATCTCGCGTTTCCGCCAAACGCAGGTGAACAGACATGCATCTTTCGATGAAGAACGGATGGAGGCAGACGTGCCAGCAAGAGTGGAAGCCGCGGGGGCTCGCTCGATAGAAACGACCGCGCGAGAGTTTCCCTCGACGACGCGACCACGAACCCGGGGTTCGGCAAGCGCGAGGCGCGGAAAGGTACAACCATGAATTGGGTCTGGTATTACGGCCGGATGGTCCTATCAGCACTGATCCTGATCTTCGTCGTCATCACGGTGATGTTCTTCCTTCTGGAGATCGCACCGGGTGACCCCATCCAGTCGCTGGTGGGTCAGGTTCCGGTGAGCGACGCATTCCGCGAGCAGATGAACGCCGCGTACGGCCTCGACAGGCCGCTCGTCGAGCGCTACTTCACCTACATCTACAACATCGTGACCGGCAACCTCGGGTTCTCGTACTCGAACCAGCAGCCGGTGCTCGATCTGATCCTCGGCCGCCTGGGCAACACCCTGCTGCTGACGATCCCGGCGCTGGTCGTCTCCTCGATCGGCGGCATCCTGCTCGGCGCGATCGCCGCTCGCACCCGCTCGAAGGCGCTGGACGGCACGATCTCGTCGCTGTCGATCGCCACCTTCTCGGTGCCGAACTTCTGGCTGGCGCTGCTGCTGATCATCCTCTTCGCGGTGATGCTCGGATGGCTGCCTGCGCAGGGCATGAACTCCTTCACCTCCTCGGGCATCTCGGTCCGGCACATGATCCTGCCGGTGGTCTCCATGGCCGTCGCGGAGCTCGCCTTCAAGATGCGCGTGATGCGTTCGAGCATGATCGAAGTGCTCGGCCAGGACTACATCGACACCGCCCGCTCGAAGGGCCTGTCGAACACCCAGATCCTGTGGCGCCACGGCATGCTGAACTCGATGCTGCCGATGGTCTCGGTGATCGGCTACTCGGCGGGCTTCACCATCGCCGGCTCGGTGCTGATCGAGAAGGTCTTCGGCTGGCCCGGCATGGGGCAGCTGCTGTTCGACTCGATTCAGCGAAGCGACAACATGGTCGTCATGGGCATCCTGCTCATCATCACCATCGTCGTCGTGATCGTGAACATCATCACCGACGTTGTCTACGGCCTCGTCGATCCGCGAATCCGCGCACGGATGCGCCGCGAAGCAGGAGGACTCAAGTGAGCGCGACTACTGGAAGCCTGACGCAGGCAAAGGTGAAGAAGCACAAGCGCGACGACTCGCTCGCCCGGAAGTTCTTCCGCCGCCCGACCTCGATCTTCTACTCGATCCTGCTGATCATCATCGTTCTGGCCTGCTACATCGGCCCGAACTTCCTGGTGTCGCCCTCGTCGGCGCAGTTCGATCCGCTGCAGGGGCCGAGCGCCGAGCACCTCATGGGAACGGACTCGCTGGGTCGAGACCTCTTCTCGCGCGTGCTCAGCGGCGGTCAGACCTCGCTGCTCGTGGGCGCCGCGGTCGCGGTGCTGTGCCTCACGATCGCCGTCATCATCGGCGGTCTCGCCGGCTACTACGGCGGCGTGATCGACACGATCCTCACGAAGATCACCGAGTTCTTCCAGGTGATCCCGGCGATCATCCTCGCGCTGGTGGCCGCGGCCATCCTCGGCGCGAACACGACGATCATCATCCTGATCCTGAGCTTCACCATGTGGCCGCAAGTCGCTCGTATCGTTCGAGCGGACGCGATGCGCATCAGCGAGCTCGGCTACGTCGAGTCGGATCGTGCCGTGGGCTTCGGCTCGCTGCGCATCTTCTGGACCGACGTGCTGCCGAACGCCTTCGCGCCGGTGCTCGTCGCGACCACGATGACGATCGGCCGCGCGATCCTGGCCGAATCGGCTCTGG
>JBDIAD010000253.1:0-2715 GCA_039812205.1 Leucobacter sp. | reverse complement strand
GAAGCGGTCCATGACCTGGCCGCTCACGTAGAAGAGCGCGAAATCGATGGCCCCCGACACGCCGATCACGATGGCGATGCTCTGCGCGTCGAGCCCGATCGACAGGCCCCACAGCGGCAGGAGCACGATTCGCGCCGAGCGCACCGCGGAGAACGAGGCCGCCGCGACGCCGAGCCGCAGCAGCACGCTGCGATAGTTCATCATGGTGCGGAAGACGCCGGCCCGATCGTCGCGCAGCCTGATCTGCCCGGTCGGGGTGAGCACCTCGTCGATCGGGTCGGGTGACGCCTCGGTGCCTGCGGCGGCGGTATCCGCGGCGCGGGCCGCCGGATCCGCCTTCGGCACCGGTACCGACATCTCGTCGAAGCGCTTCTCCGGGTCGGGCGCGACGGCCACCAGCACCGCGACCGCCACGAACATCGCCGCGAAGAACCACGCCGACGAGAGCGGGCTCCCGGTGATGCCCAGCAGCACCGCCCCGACGAACGGCCCGAGGAAGATGCCGAACTTGTACGTCCCGCCGAGCAGGGAGATCGCCCGCGCCCGGAACGACAGCGGCACGCGCGTCGTCATGAACGAGTGGCGCGCGATCCCGAACGCCGAGTCGCAGAACCCGATCGCGGCGACCGACACCGCGAAGACGCCGAGAGTGGTCGACAGCGCCGCGGTCGACAGCGCGACGATGCCGAGGATCGACGCCCAGAAGATCGCCCACCGCTCGCCGATGCGCGCGACCACCCAGCCGGCGGGGAGGTTGCCGATCATGCGCCCGATGATGATGAGCGAGGCGATGATGCCGGCGGTCGCGAGGTCGGCGCCGCGCCCCGTCGCGATCACCGGGATGAACGGGGTGAGCGCGCCCTCGCCGAATCCGAAGAGCACGTTGGGGCCGTATGTTACGGGCGCGATGCGGAGCAAGAGTTTGGCGGTCGACTCTTCCATTGCACCCCTTCGCGCTCGACATTCAACGCTATACCCATTCGAGACGCTCATGAGACACCGGTGTCCGTGATCCGCACGGGGGTGGATCACGAACACCGGTGGAGGTGCCCGCTCGGGGCGAGGAGGGACGCCCGGGCGCCCCGGCGCTACAGCTCCGGCACGCTGCCCAGCTCGAGCGAATCGCCGTCGGGCGCGACATCGACCCGCACGATTCCGCCGTCGCGCACCTCGCCCGAGAGCACGGCCCGCGCCAGGCGATCGTCGATCTCGTGCTGCATGAGGCGGCGCAGCGGTCGGGCCCCGTAGACGGGGTCGTATCCGCGATGCGCGAGCCAGCCGCGGGCATCGGGAGTGACGGCGAGGGTGAGGCGCCGATCCGCCAGCCGCGCCTGCAGCTGATCGACCGCGAGCTCCACGATATGCGCGAGGTCCTCCTCCGACAGCGGCCGGAAGATCACCATCTCGTCGAGCCGGTTGATGAACTCGGGCTTGAAGGCCTGGCGCACCGTCTCGCGCACCGCGTTCTCCTTCTCGACCCACGGCATATCGGGGTCGATGAGATATTGGCTGCCGAGATTCGACGTGAGGATCAGGATCACGTTGCGGAAGTCGACCGTGCGGCCCTGACCGTCCGTGAGACGGCCGTCGTCGAGCACCTGCAGCAGCACGTCGAACACCTCGGGGTGCGCCTTCTCGACCTCATCGAGCAGCACCACCGAGTAGGGGCGACGGCGCACGGCCTCGGTGAGCTGGCCGCCCTGCTCGTAGCCGATGTACCCGGGAGGGGCGCCGACGAGGCGCGAGACCGAGTGCTTCTCGCCGTACTCGCTCATGTCGATGCGCACCATGGCGTGCTCGTCGTCGAAGAGGAAGTCCGCGAGCGCCTTCGCGAGCTCGGTCTTGCCGACGCCCGTCGGCCCGAGGAAGAGGAAGGATCCGGTCGGGCGGCGCGGGTCGGCGATGCCGGCTCGCGAGCGGCGCACCGCGTCGGAGACGGCGCGCACGGCCTCCGTCTGCCCGACGAGGCGCTTGCCGAGCTCCTGCTCGAGCGCGAGCAGCTTCTCGGTCTCGCCCTGCAGCAGGCGCCCCACGGGGATCCCCGTCCATGCCGCCACCACCCCGGCGATGTCTTCGTCGGTGACCTGGTCGTTCACCATGCGCGCCGGGGCGTCGACGTCGCCGCCCTGCGCCCCGGACTCGGCGCGCTCGGCCTCGGCCAGCTGCTTCTCGATCACCGGGATCTCGCCGTAGAGCAGCCGCGACGCCTGCTCGAGGTTGCCCTCGCGCTGGGCGCGATCGGCCTGCATGCGCAGCCCGTCGAGCTGCTCACGCAGCGCGCCGACGCGGTTCAGGCTCGCGCGCTCCGTCTCCCAGCGCTCCTCGAGCTCGTGCAGCGCGGCCTCGCGCTCGGCGAGGTCTTCGCGCAGCTTCGCCAGGCGCTCCTTCGAGGCGTCGTCCTTCTCCTTCTTGAGCGCGAGCTCCTCGAGCTTCAGGCGGTCGACCGCGCGGCGCAGCTCGTCGATCTCGACGGGCGCCGAGTCGATCTCCATGCGCAACCGGGAGGCGGCCTCGTCGATCAGGTCGATGGCCTTGTCGGGCAGCTGGCGCGCGGTGATGTAGCGGTCGCTGAGGCTCGCCGCGGCGACCAGCGCCGAGTCAGCGATCGTCACCTTGTGGTGCGCCTCGTACCGCTCCTTCAGACCGCGCAGGATCGCGATCGTGTCGGTCACCGAGGGCTCGCCGACATAGACCTGCTGGAAGCGGCGCTCGAGC
>JBDIAD010000252.1:0-2737 GCA_039812205.1 Leucobacter sp. | reverse complement strand
GACAGCTCGGGGCCCGTGCCTCGCTCCCACACGTCGTTGATGGCCTTCACCCGATCGCGCTCGAGGAAGACGCCCGGGTTCACGAAGTCCGGCGACAGAGGCCCGCCGAGACCGAGGATGTTGCCCGCGCAGTAGACGCGCGAACCCTGCGCCTCGCCCTTGTTGATCATGTCGCGAGCCGTGGTGAGCGGACCCGCCGGGCCCCAGGTGTCGAACACCGTGGTGACGCCGTACTTCAGCGTGAGTTCCGCCGCCTCGAGCGCGAGCTCGTGGTAGCGGCCTTCGAAGTCGAGCAGCGTATCGGGAGTGCGCGAGGCGACGAGATGGACATTCGCGTCCATGAGCCCCGGGATGAGGAACTTGCCGGTGCCGTCGACGACCTCCACGCCCTGCGGGATCTCGACGCTCGCATCAGGGCCGACAGCGGTGATCGCGCCATCATCGCCGATGACGATCGTTGCCCCGGTCTGCGGATCGGCCCCGGTCGCGTCGATGATCGTCGCGCCTCGAATCGCAATGCCAGCCATACTGTTACTCCTTCTCCTTCTTCGTTGAACTTCAGGTACTACACACCGCTGAGCGCGCTCGATGCCTCCAGCAGCTGAATGGTGTACGGATGCGCGGGCGCATGCACGATCTGGTCGGTGTCGCCGACCTCGACGAGCTCGCCGCGATACATCACCGCGATGCGATCACTGACGTAGCGCACGACGGGCAGGTCGTGCGAGATGAACAGCACGGAGAAGCCGATGCGCCGCTGCAGATCGAGCAGCAGGTTGATCACGCTGCCCTGCACCGAGACGTCGAGTGCCGAGGTGATCTCATCGGCGATGAGCACATCGGGTCCCGAGGCGAGGGCGCGGGCGAGCGCGATGCGCTGCCGCTGACCGCCGGAGAAGTCCTTCGGAAGCTGCCCAGCCCGGTCGGCGTCGAGTCCGATGAGCTGCAGCAGCTGCGGCACGGTGAATTCCGGCTTCTTGTTGACGCTCAGCCCCTCCTTGATGGAGGCGCCGATCGTCATGCGCGGGTTCAGCGACGCGTACGGATCCTGGAACACCATCTGGATGGCCCGGCGCGACTTGCGGCTCTTGAGCGTCGTTCCATCGAGCTGGATCGCGCCGCCGCGGGTGCCCACGAGCCCCACGGTGGCCTTCGCCAGCGTCGACTTGCCGGAGCCCGACTCGCCGACGATCCCCATGACGGAACCGGCAGGAACGTCGAGCGAGAAATCCCGCACCGCCGTGAATGCGTGACGCCCGCGACCGTAAACGATCGTGACGTCGTCGAACTTCAGATCCTTGGTCATGCGTTCGCCCCTTCAAACGGCGCCAGCGGGACATGGCAGGCGGCATCGGTTCCGGTGCCCTTGGGCTCCAGCTCCGGGCGCACCTGACGGCAGATATCCTGCGCGAATGCGCAGCGGTCGGCGAATGCGCAGCCGGGGGCCGGCGACGAGAAGTCGACCGGGCGACCCGGGATCGTCTTCAGCGGCTGATCCTTCGGCGTCGCCATCGACGGCACGGCCTGCAGCAGCGCGCGCGTGTACGGATGCTGCGGGTTCTCGGTGATCGCCTGCGCGGTACCGCGCTCGACCACGCGGCCGCCGTACATGACGAGGATGTCGTCGACGACGGTGAGCAGCGCCGAGATGTCGTGGCTGATGATGATCACCGAGGCGCCGTCTTCGTCGCGCAGGTCGGTGAGGAGCTTCAGGATGCGCGCCTTCAGTGAGACGTCGAGCGCCGTCGTCGGCTCATCGGCGACGACGAGCCTGGGGCGGGCCACGGTCGCCTGGGCGATCATCGCGCGCTGACGCATACCACCGGAGAATTGGTGCGGGTACTGGCCCGCGCGCTCATCGGCGTCGGGAACGCCGACCTTCTCCAGCTGCTCGACGGTGATCTGGTGCTTGCGCCTGCCGGTGAGCTTCTCGGTCCTGCGCAGCGCCTCGGGCACCTGGTGATCGAACTTCATCACCGGATTGAAGGAGCTGCCCGAATCCTGGAAGATGTAGCCGACCGCCTTGATGAGGCGCTGATCCTCCGAGGCTCCGGTTCCCAGATACGAGATGCCGTCGAGGTTCATCGTGATGGCCTGCACGTCGAGCGACTCGTCGGCGACCTGCGCGATGGCCTGCGCCGTGAGCGTCTTGCCCGAGCCGGACTCGCCGACGATGCCGATGATGCGACCGGATCGCACGTCGAGGTCGAAGTCCTGCACGATCTTGACCGGATCGCCGCTCGGCGTCGGCGCGTGCACCGAGAGCTTCTCGATGAGCGCCACCGAATCGGCATCCGCGTCGGCGACGACCTTCGGGTCGACGGGATGCTCGGTGAATGCGGCCGGCTTCTCGGCGTCGAGGGACTTCGCGAACGACTCGCCCAGCAGATTGAAGCCGATGCCCGCGATCACGATCATAAGGGCGGTGAACAGAGCCGGGCCTGGGTTCACATAGATCGCGAGCAGGTTCTCCTTGAGCAGCAGGCCCCAGTCGAACTGCGGCGCCTGAACTCCGAGGCCCAGGAAGGACAGCCCCGCGAAGGCGAGCAACGCGCCGCCGGCGGCGAGCGTGCCGTTCACGATGAGCGGTTCGCCGACGTTCGGCACGATGTAGCGGAAGAGAATGCGCACACGCGACTGCCCCTGGATCAGCGCCGCAGAGACGTATTCGCGCTCGCGGACCGACGCCACGAGATTCAGCACGAGTCTGCCGTACCAGGCGATCATCGCGATGCCG
>JBDIAD010000251.1:0-2764 GCA_039812205.1 Leucobacter sp. | reverse complement strand
GCGGGCCGCCGGCACCCTCTCGGGCGGCGAGGCGCAGCGCATCCGCCTCGCCACGCAGATCGGCTCGGGACTCACCGGCGTGCTCTACGTGCTCGACGAGCCGAGCATCGGCCTGCATCAGCGCGACAATCGACGCCTCATCGAGACGCTCATCAAACTGCGGAACCTCGGCAACACGCTCATCGTCGTCGAGCACGACGAAGAGACGATCGAAGCGGCTGACTGGATCGTCGATATCGGCCCGGGGGCCGGCGTCGAGGGCGGCCGGGTGGTGCACTCGGGCGACTACGCGTCGCTGCTCGAGAATCGCGGGTCGATCACCGCCGATTTCCTCACCGGGCGGCGATCGATCGAAACCCCGCCGAAGCGCCGCAAGCGCGAGAAGGGGCGCGAGTTGCGCGTCGTCGGCGGGCGGTCGAACAACCTGAAGAACGTCGATGTGACCTTCCCCCTCGGCGTCATGACCGCCGTGACGGGAGTCTCCGGTTCGGGCAAGTCGACGCTCGTGAACGACATCCTGTACCGCGTGCTGGCCAACCGGCTGAACGGGGCGCGCCTCGTCCCGGGCAAGCACACTCGGGTCACGGGGCTCGAGCTTCTCGACAAGGTGGTGCACGTGGATCAGGCGCCGATCGGGCGCACGCCGAGGTCGAATCCTGCGACGTACACCGGTGTGTTCGACAAGATCCGCACCCTGTTCGCCGAGACCCCCGAGGCGAAGATCCGCGGCTATCTGCCGGGGCGCTTCAGCTTCAACGTGAAGGGCGGGCGCTGCGAGGCCTGCTCCGGCGACGGCACGCTCAAGATCGAGATGAACTTCCTCCCCGACGTGTACGTGGCATGCGAGGTGTGCGGCGGGAAGCGGTACAACCGCGAGACGCTGCAGGTCCGCTACAAGGGCAAGAACATCAGCGAAGTGCTCGACATGCCCATCGCCGAGGCATCGGAGTTCTTCGAACCGATCAGCAGCATCCACCGATACCTGAAGACGCTCGTCGACGTCGGCCTCGGGTACGTACGGCTCGGGCAGAGCGCGACGACGCTCTCGGGCGGCGAGGCGCAGCGCGTGAAGCTCGCGACCGAGCTGCAGAAGCGCTCGAACGGCCGGAGCATCTACGTGCTCGACGAGCCGACCACCGGCCTGCACTTCGAAGACGTGCGCAAGCTGCTGCTCGTGCTCAACGGCCTGGTCGACAAGGGCAACACGGTGATCACGATCGAGCACAATCTCGATGTGATCCGGAGTTGCGACTGGGTGATCGATCTCGGCCCCGAGGGCGGCAGCGGCGGCGGAACCGTGCTCGTCACGGGGACCCCGGAGCAGGTTGCCAAGCACGCCGAGAGCCACACCGGGCGATTCCTCGCCGAGGTGCTAGGCGGCAGACGTCGACGGGCGTCGGCGTGACGCCTGAGGTCGATCGCCGCGCCGAATTCCGGCCGGCAACCGGGGAGATCCCCACGAGCCCGGGGGTGTATCGCTTCAGCGATCGATACGGTCGCGTGCTCTACATCGGCAAGGCGAAGAATCTGCGGGCGCGGCTGGCGAACTACTTCCAGCCGCTGCCCTCGATCGCCCCGCGCACCCGGCGCATGCTCGCACTCGCGTCCCGGGTCGATTGGACGGTCGTCGCGACCGATACCGAGTCGCTGATCCTCGAGCACACCTGGATCAACGAGTTCATGCCGCCCTTCAACGTGCAGTTCAAGGACGACAAGAGCTACCCCTATCTCGCCGTGACGCTCCGGGACGATGCGCCGCGCCTCATCATCACGCGGAATGCGAAGATCCGGGGTGCCAGGTATTTCGGTCCGTATCCGAAGGTGTGGGCGCTGCGGGAGATGACGGCGCTGCTGCAGCGCGCCTTCCCCATCCGCACCTGCAACGACGGCGATTTCAAGCGGGCGATGCGCTCGGGGCGACCGTGCCTGGCCGGTCAGATCGGGCGCTGCTTCGGGCCGTGCTCGGGAAAGATCGATTTCGAGACCCATCGCGAGCACGTGAACGAGCTCGTCTCGTTCCTCGCGGGCGGCGACGACCGGCACCTGCGCGATCTGCAGGAGCGCATGCGCGAGGCCGCGGCCGAGCAGCAGTACGAGCGCGCGGCGCGACTCCGCGATCAGATCGCGGCCATCACGCTGGTGATGGAGCGGAATTCGGTGGCGTTGTCTCACGATGTCGACGCCGACGTGTTCGGCCTGCGGGTCGACGAGCTGGCCGCCGCTGCGCACCAGTTCATCGTCCGCGGCGGCAGGATCCGCGGCGAGCGCAGCTGGGTGGTGAACGTCGAGCTCGACGATTCCCCGGAGCTGCTGATCGAGCAGGTCGTGCAGAGCGCCTACGAAGACGGCCATGAGCCTCCGCCCGAGATCCTCCTGTCCGTCCTCCCGGAGAACTCGGCCTCCCTCGAAGAGGCCCTGCGACGCCGCCGCCCGCGCGGGGGGCGGGTGAGGCTGCGCGTGCCCGAACGCGGCGACAAGGCGCAGCTGCTGGGGCGGGCCGCGCTGAACGCGGGCGAGCATCTGATGCGGTACAAGCTCAAGCGCTCGGCGGATATCACGGCGCGAACCGATGCGCTGGCCGAACTGCAGCGCGGGCTCGGCATGAACGAGGCGCCGCTGCGCATCGAGTGCATCGACGTGTCGCATCTGCAGGGGACGGGAGTCGTCGCCTCGCTCGTCGTCTTCGAGGACGCGCTCCCGGCGAAGGGGGCGTATCGCAAGTACCGCATCGAGCAGACCACCGACGATACCGACAGCATCTACC
>JBDIAD010000250.1:0-2774 GCA_039812205.1 Leucobacter sp. | reverse complement strand
CGTAGTACTCCCACGCCTGACGGGCCTGCGTGAAGTCGAGCAGGTCGAGGAGGTCCTCCTGCGGTATGAGCGCGGTGATCATCCGTAGATACTCGTTCGTCTCATCCGCATTCACCCGCAGGCCGAGCGCAAGACGATACGCCTGTTCCCCCTCTCCTGTCTTGAGGAACGCGATCGCGCGGGTGACCAGCACCGATGGCAGCAACCAGGTGGCGTGCGTCGAATGATTGCGTACGCAACTGTTCGTCTGCCTGAGGGCGCTCGTGTAATCGCCGGTCTGCAGCTGGGCGACCGCCCGAATCATGTGCGGGCACAGCAGATGGTCTCCGACGACCTGCGCGTCGGCGATGAGGTTCGTCGCGCGCAGCGGCTCGCCGTCCTTGAGGAGTTGCAGGGCGTGGAGAAAACGTGCGAATTCGGGGACCAGCTGTGGACCCCACGGATCCGCCACTCCCTGCGCGATCTTGATGTACATCTGCGTGGCGGTGGTCCCGTCGCCGTTCAGCGCGAGGGCCGTCGCGCGGCAGAGCTCCGCGAGGGACGCGAGTCTCGATCGTTCGGTGGCGAGGTGCTCGATCCGCTCGCTCATCCGATCGAGCGTCGCGGCGTCGAGCCGCAGCAGCGCGGTGAGGGACTCCGCGACCAGGTGCATGTAGTCCGCGTAGGCGGGATCCCAACCCTGCTCCGCGATGAGCTCGTCGCTGAGTCGCAGATCGGTCTGGACGGCGGCGAGTTCGCCCGTGAACGCATGCGCGAGAGCGGAGACGCCGTAGGCGCGATACCGCCAGCGCGGATCGTCGGATTCGGCGAGGTGCACGAGCATGAGCCGCGACCACTTGAGGGCGCGCGACGAGTCCCCCGACGCGAGAAACGCGGCCGCGAGCGAGGCGTCGAACGCGAGCAGCGCCTCGATCGCGATCTCGTGGTCGGCCGGATTCGGCCAGCTCGCCTCGGCCTCCAGCGTGACCCGGCGCATCTCGTCGAGATTCTGATCGTAGGTGTGGGCGAGGATGCGCCCTGCGTCGAGAAAGCGCTGCGATTCGTGGTCGAACCCCCGCAGCTCGGCGCGAGTCAAGAGTCTCAAACGGTCGATCGTGCGTCGAGTCGGCGGCCTGCCTCCGTGCAGCGTCGAGTCGATCATCTGCTTCGCCGCCTTGAGCATGGAGTCTCCCCGGATCTCGAGCCACCTCTCCCTGATTATCCGATGGAACGCGCGATGCCGCCCAATTCCGCGGCAGTGCGTTATGACTTCGAGACGCCCCTCGTGCCCGTGAAACTGAAATGGGACTGAAATATCGCTCGTAGGCCGACGCTGTGCTCCGGAAGCGTCCATGCTTGATCCAGGCGGCGAGGGTCACGGTGCCCCCTGAGGCCCTCGCCGACCACTGTCTTTCGGGTCAGTCCGACTGCTGCTCCCGCGTGAACACGATGTGCGTCACGCCGCTCGGGGTGGTCGTGGATTCGATCTCGTACTGCTGCTCGAGCCCTTCGAGCCCGTCCCACAATCGCACGCCCCGGCCCAGGAGGATCGGCACCTGCACGACGTGCAGCAGATCGACGAGGCCCGCGGCGAGAAATTCGCGGGTCATCGTGGGGCCGCCGCCGATCCGCACGTCGAGCCCCGCCGCCGCCTCGGCCGCGAGCGCCAGTGCCTCCGCCGGCGCGTGGGAGATGAAATGGAACGTCGTCTCGCCGAGCGAGAGGAACGCCCGCTGCGTGCGGCTGAGCACGAATACGGGAGTGTGGAACGGCGGTTCATCGCCCCACCAGCCCGCCCAATCGGGGTCGCTCTCCCAGCCGGGAGGGCCGAACTTCCCGGCGCCCATGATCTCGGCCCCGATGCCCTCCCAACTGCGGCGCGCGAACTCGTCGTCGGGATCGCTCGCGGGGTCGATCGCCTGCCGTTCCCGTGCGCCGCTCGCCTCCTGGAAGGTCCGGGTCGGGAAGAACCACTCCATCAGACGGGTGCCCGCATGACCGAACGGCGCCTCGAGGGACTGATCCACGCCGGTGCCGAAACCGTCGAGCGAGATCGCCAGATTGTGTACGCGTGCTCGTGCCATGAGCGCTCCCTTCTCGCGTTCGCACGAGTGTACGCGCTCAGGATCGGAGACGATCAGGCTTCGGGTCGCCTCCGGCCGCGGCGCTCGGATCGCACCGTCAGATCGCGCGGTTCGGCGTCAGGATTCCGCGAGGATCGAGCGCCTGCTTGATCGCCTGCTGCACCTGCAGCGCGGCCTCATCGAGCTGCCAGGGCAGTTCGTGCCGCTTCACGGAGCCGATGCCGTGCTCGCCCGAGATCGTTCCGCCGAGCGAGATCGCGAGGCGAGTGATGTCGTCGATCACCTCGTCGGCAGCGGCGATGCCCTCTGGAGAGTCGTCGGCCTCGACAGTGCAGTGCAGATTGCCGTCGCCGGCATGCGCCACCGTCGACACCTTGCGCCCGTGCCGCCGGGAGATCTCCTCGACCCCGAGGAACATCTCGGCGAGCTGCGCGACCGGCACTCCCGCATCGCAGCTGATCTTGAGCCCCCGCGCATTGAGCGCCGGATTCGATTGCCGACGGGCCTCGAGAAGCGTGTCGCCCGTCGAGACCGCGGTGTCGACCGCTCCATGATCGCGGCAGGTCTCGAGGATGCCGTCCGCCTTCTCGCGGGCATCGAGGCCGACCGTCTGGCCGACGAGCATCGCCCCGCCCGGCACCTGCAGCCCGGTCGGGAAGAAGCTCTCGATGATCTCGACGCTCATCGAGTCCATGAGCTCGAGCACCTCGG
>JBDIAD010000249.1:0-2796 GCA_039812205.1 Leucobacter sp. | reverse complement strand
CATGCGGCTCACGAGCACGACTCGAGCGCTGCCGCCTCGAATCCGCTGCTCACCGTCGGCATCATCGTGCTCGCGGCGCTCGTCGTCGCCGGCGCCGCGACGGCCGTCGTCATCGGCGGCAAGCGTCGCCGCGATGCGATGAATCCGCCGCGCGATTCCGGTTCGGATGCCGGCGGCTCGGATTCGAGCACGCGGAACTGATCGACGAAGAATAGAAATAGAACAGACCCGGGTCCGCAGTCGCGGGTCCGGGTCTGTTCGTTTCAAACGGTGCTGCGAAGGGTTACGATGCCGAGAAGCCGAATTCCTTCACCCAGTCGGCGCCGACCTGCATGTTCTGCGCCAGCGCCTCGCGATCGACGATCTCGCCGCCCTTGATGACGTGGCGGATCTCGCGGTAGGCTTCGAAGCCGCCGAGCGGATCGCTGTCGAGCACGAGCATATCGCCCTGCTTTCCGACCTCGAGCGTGCCGACGAGATCGCTCACCCGGTAGGCGTCGGCGATATGCGACGTCGCCGACCGCAGCACCTCCATCGGCTTCATGCCCTTCTCGAACGCGCCCTTGATCCAGTTGAAGTGACCGAAGCCGAGCTGCACCGAGATATCCGGGGTGTCCGGCGACAGCGTGCCCGCGCGGAAGCCCGGGTGGTTCCAGACGCGCGGGCCGTACGCGAAGCCGTCGGTCGTGAGCATGAGGCGAGCGCCCTTGGCGATCATCGCCCGCTGGTTCACATCGGCGAGGCGATACCCCTCGCGCATCATGCCGGCGGCCATGACCTGTGCCGTCTGGGTCCACTCGAGTCGAGCCTCGGAGAGCACGAGCGCGGCGGTCGCCTGGCCACGGCGCACGATCTCGTCGATGAGATCTTCGGGGATCGCTTCGCCCATCGTGATATCACCGTGCTGCAGCACCTCGGCGCCGAGCTCGACCTCTGAACGCAGGCTCTCCACCGTCGTCGTATGCGCCTGCACCGTCTTGCCGTACTTGCGTGCCGACTCGACGATGGCGCGGTTCGCGCGATCCAGGAAGAGGTAGAAGCTTCCCGGCGCCGAGTTGTGGTCGGTGATCGCCCACTTGATGAAGTCGACGCCGGTCTCCTCGATGTACTGGTCGACGCGCTCGCCGACCTGCTCCGCGGTCATCGTCGAGAGCTCGGGGCCGGTGCCCCGCTCCCAGATCTCGTTGATGCGGGCGACCCGTTCACGCTCCAGGAACACGCCGGGCGCGAGGAAGTCGGGCGACAGCGGGCCCCCGAGGCCGATGATGTTGCCCGCGCAGTAGATGCGCGAGCCCTTCGCGGTGCCGGCGTTGATCGCGTCGCGCGCCTGCACCAGCGGGCCCGCGGGGCCCCAGGTGTCGAACACCGTGGTCGTGCCGTACTTCAGCGAGAGCTCGGCCGCCTCGAGCGCGAGCTCGTGGTAGGTCTCCTCGAAATCGAGCAGCGTATCAGGGGTGCGCGCGGCCACGAGGTGGACGTTCGCGTCCATCAGGCCCGGGATCACGTACTTTCCGGTGCCGTCGACGACCTCCACGCCCTGCGGAATCTCGACGCTCGCATCGGGGCCGACCGCGGTGATCGCACCATCGGCTCCGACGACGATCGTGGCGCCCGGCTGCGGGTCCGCCCCGGTGGCGTCGATGATGGTGGCATTGCGGATGACAAGTCCAGACATCTCTTCTCCTTCTATTTCTCCGTTGAAATTCGAACTCACAGCCCGTAATCGGCGATGAAGTCCTCTGCGATCTGCATGTTCTGCGCGAGGCTGTCGCGATCGACGATCGATCCGCCCTTCACGATGTGCTGGATATCGCGGTAGTTGTCGGGGCTCGCGAGCGGATCGCTGTTCAGCACGAGCAGGTCGCCCTGCTTGCCGACCTCGAGCGTCCCGACGAAGTCGTCGACCTTGTAGGCCTCGGCGATGTAGGCCGTCGAGGAGCGCAGGGTCTCCATCGGCGACATGCCGCGCTCCTGGGCTCCCTTGATCCAGTTGAAGTGGCTGTACCCCAGCATGCTCGACAGCTCGGGGATGCGAGGGTTCAGCGTGCCGGCGCGGAAGCCCGGGTGATCCCAGACGCGCGGGCCGTAGGCGAAGCCGTCGGTCGTGAGCATCAGGCGCGCACCGCGCGCGATCATCGCGCGCTGATTCGTGTCCGAGATCATGCGCATCTCGCGGAACGGGCCCGCGAACGCGGGATCGGTCTGGCTGTGCGCGAGGTGCTTGTCGGTGACGATCAGTGCGGCGGTCGGGATGCCCTTGCGCACAATCTCATCGAGCAGGAAATCGGGGATCGGCTGCTTCGCGGTGACATCGCCGTGCTGCAGGAGATCGGCGTCGAGATCCACCTCGATGCGCAGGCTCTCCACCGTCATCGTGTGCGCCTGCACGGTCTTGCCGTATTTACGCGCCGTGTCCACGATCGCGCGGTTCGCTCGGTCCAGGAAGAGATAGAAGCTGCCCGGGGCCGAGTTGTGATCGTCCACGGCCCACTTGATGAAGTCGACACCGGTCTCCTCGATGTACTGCGCGACGCGATCACCGACCTGCTCCGCGGTCATCGTCGACAGCTCGGGCCCCGTGCCCCGCTCCCAGATCTCGTTGATCCGGGCGACCCGCTCGCGCTCCAGGAACACGCCGGGCGCGAGGAAGTCGGGCGACAGCGGGCCCCCGAGACCGATGATGTTGCCCGCGCAGTAGACGCGCGAACCCTGCGCCTCGCCCTTGTTGATCATGTCACGGGCCGTGGTGAGCGGTGCCGCGGGCCCCCAGGTGTCGAACACCGTGGTCGTGCCGTA
>JBDIAD010000248.1:0-2836 GCA_039812205.1 Leucobacter sp. | reverse complement strand
CGATGTGCTCGGTCGGCTGCCCGCCGGCATGCGCGGCGCGATGGACGTGGTGGTGGTCGATGTGTTCGCCGGTTCGCAGACGCCGGCGCACATCTCGAGCGTCGAGTTCTACGAGCTGATCCGCCCTCTGCTCGCCCCCGACGGCCTCGTGATCGTGAACGCGACCGATGGCGCGGGGCAGGCCTTCACCCGCGGCCAGGCGGCGACGCTCGCATCGGTGTTCGGCCCGGTCTTCGCGATCGGCGAGCCGCAGGTGCTGAAGGGCCGGCGCTTCGGCAATGTGGTGCTCGTGGCCTCCCGGGGCGAGACCGATCTGGACTGGCTGCCGCGGCTGCTCGCGAGCGGCCCGCACCCGGCGCGCATGCTGGCCGGTCGCGAGCTGCAGGAGTGGGTGCGCGACGCGAAGCCGGTAACAGATGCGACCGCCGTCGCGAGCCCCGCGCCGCCGCCCGAGGTGTTCGGGCGTGGCTGACCCCGCCCGCGTGCGCGTCTGGGCCGAGGCCCTCATCCGACTGCACCTCGACCCGCTCTTCGGTGCGGGCGCGTGGAGCTTCGACTTCGATCACGCGCGCCGACGGGCGGGGCTCTGCAACTACACCGAGCGGCGCATCTCGGTGTCGCGCCATCTCTCGGCGCGTTTCGAGGATGACGAGATCCACCAGATCCTGCTGCACGAGGTTGCCCACGCGATCGCCGGCCCGGAGGCGGGGCACGGCCGGACGTGGAAGCGCGTCGCCGAGGAGCTCGGCTACATCGGCGGCGTCACCCACGACGGCGAGATCGCGAAGGAGCTCGCGCCGTGGATCGGATTCTGCCCGGCGGGGCACGAGCATGTCCGCTTCCGCCGGCCGAGCCGGCAGACCTCCTGCGGAAAATGCTCGAAGGGGTTCAGCCGCGCGTATCTGATCGCGTGGCGGCATCGCGACGGCTCTGCGTCCGCATGATCCCGCGCAGCGCGCCGTAGTCCTCCCCTGCGCCGGCCGCGTAGTAGTGCGGGGCGAGATGGGCCTCGCTCCCGGCGACGACGGCGCCGTCGCGGTAGCCGTCGAACACCCCGCCCGCGCGGCGGATGATGCAGGCGCCGGCGGCGACGTCCCACGGATTCGTCTCGAACGAGATCGCCGCATCGATCCACCCCGCGGCGACCCAGGCGAGGGCGATGCAGGTGCTGCCGAGGCCGCGCACCTGCGCGAAGGTGCGCGTCACCTCCGCGAACTGGGAGAGGGCGAGCTGCGGCGCATATGCGAGATCTCGCGCGAGAGGGAAGTCCAGCGCGACAGCAGCCTCGCTCGGCGCGCCCGCGACCGGGGTTCCCAGCGGCACGTCGATGCCGCGGCCGGGCTCCCGCACGAACGCGCCGCTCTCGTCCGCCCAGAAGAGCTGGGCCGCCATGGGGTCGTAGATGACGCCCGCGATCAGCTCGCCGCCCTGCTCCGCCGCGATGCTGATGGCCCACATCGGGATGCCGCGCGCATAGTTCGAGGTGCCGTCGATGGGGTCGACGTACCAGGTGAGCGATCCACCCCCCAGATGCGCCGCGCCCTCCTCGCCGATGATCGACGCGTCGGGAAACGCCCGCAGAATACGGGAGCGGATCAAGGCCTCGCACTCGCCGTCGTATGCGGTGACGAGATCGTGCATGTCCGTCTTGCGCGCGACCGAGAGGTTCCGAGAGCGGAATCCCCGCAGCGCGTGCGCTCCGGCCTCGAGTGCGGCGTCGATGGCCAGCGCGGTTTCGTCTCTCATCGCTACCGACAGTAGTACGCCCATGACTTCGCCGCGACGCGCAAGGAGTAGAATTGAGCGTTGGTGCGCTGATCCGGTGGATGAAATGCGCACCGGGATGAATTGAATACGCGTAGAAAGCTTGGTGCGATGACGGTCAAGGTAGCCCTCGCGGGCATCGGAAATTGTGTGAGTTCGCTGGTCCAGGGCATCGAGTACTACCGCGGCGCGGACGATCACGAGCAGATCCCCGGTCTGATGCATGTGCGACTCGGCGGCTACCACGTGTCCGATCTGCAGTTCGTCGCCGCGTTCGACGTCGACGTCGAGAAGGTCGGGAAGGACCTGGGCGAGGCGATCTGGGCCGGGCACAACAACACGATCAAATTCTCCGATGTGCCGATGCTCGGGGTGACGGTGGATCGCGCGCCGACGCTCGACGGGCTCGGCGAGTACTACCGCGATGAGGTCGTCGAATCCGACGCCCCCGCCGTCGATGTCGCGCAGGTGCTCCGCGACTCGGGCGCCGAGGTGCTCGCCTGCTATCTGCCGGTGGGCAGCGAGGCCGCCGTGAAGATGTACGCGCAGGCGGCTCTCGATGCCGGTGTCGCATTCGTGAACGCCGTGCCGGTGTTCGTGGCGAGCGACCCGGAGTGGGCCGCGAAGTTCGCCGAGGCGGGCCTGCCCATCGTCGGCGATGACATCAAGAGCCAGGTGGGCGCGACGATCACCCACCGCGTGCTCGCGAACCTCATGGAGTCGCGCGGCATCGCGCTCGATCACACGTACCAGCTCAACGTGGGCGGCAACATGGACTTCAAGAACATGCTCGAGCGCTCGCGCCTGAAGTCGAAGAAGATCTCGAAGACGCAGGCCGTCACCTCGAACATCTCGGCGCAGCTCGAGGCGGACGACGTGCACATCGGCCCGAGCGATCACGTGCCGTGGCTGCAGGATCGCAAGTTCGCCTTCGTGCGACTGGAGGGCCGCGGCTTCGGCGATGTCCCGCTGAGCATCGAGTACAAGCTCGAGGTCTGGGATTCGCCGAACTCGGCGGGCACGATGATCGACGCGATCCGCTCCGCGAAGGTGGCGCGCGATCTGGGGCTCG
>JBDIAD010000247.1:0-2854 GCA_039812205.1 Leucobacter sp. | reverse complement strand
CCCCCACGGCAAGCCCGCCACTCCCGAGCGCGCGCACTGGCTGCGCGTCATGTGCCTCACCGGCCTCGACTACTTCTCGACTCTCGGCTATCAGCCGGCGATCGCGGCCCTCGCCGCAGGTCTGATCGCACCGCTGGCGACCGTCGTGCTCGTGCTCGTCACCCTCTGCGGCGCACTGCCCGTCTACCGCCGCGTCGCTCGCGAAAGCCACAACGGAGCCGGGTCGATCGCAATACTCGCGCGACTGCTCCCCCGGTGGACCGGCAAGCTCGTCGTGCTCGTGCTCCTCGGGTTCGCCGCCACCGACTTCATGATCACCATGACGCTCTCGGCATCGGACGCGACCGCCCACTTCGTCGAGAACCCTTTCGTCCCCGGCGGCGCGAAGGAGCACGTGGTGCTCATCACGGTGCTGCTGCTCGCGGGGCTCGGGGCGGTGTTCCTGCGCGGATTCTCGGAGGCGATCCGCGTCGCAACGGTGCTCGTCGCGGTATTCCTCGTGCTCAACCTCATCGTCGTCGCGGTCGCGCTCGCGCAGTTCGCGGCGCACCCGGCCGTGCTCGGCGACTGGTGGAGCATGCTCACCGTGCAGCACGGCGATCCCGTGCTCGCGGTGGCGCTCGCGCTGATCGTCTTCCCGAAGCTCGCGCTGGGCCTCTCGGGGTTCGAGACCGGCGTCGCCGTCATGCCGCAGATCCGCGGCGACGCGACGGACACGGAGGCCGACCCGAGGGGGCGGATCCGCAATACCCAGCGGCTGCTGGTCACGTCGGCGGTGATCATGAGCGGCTTCCTCATCACCTCGTCGATCGCGACGGTGGCGCTCATCCCGGCCGAGAAGTTCCAGGCCGGGGGCGAGGCGAACGGGCGCGCGCTCGCGTATCTCGCGCACGAGTACCTCGGGTCGGGCTTCGGCACGGCGTACGACATCGTGACGATCGCGATGCTGTGGTTCGCGGGGGCTTCGGCGATGGCAGGCCTGCTCAACCTGGTGCCGCGCTATCTGCCGCACTACGGCATGGCGCCGTCGTGGGCGCGCGCGATCCGCCCCCTCGTCTTCGTGTTCACGGCCATCGCGCTGCTGATCGTCGTGATCTTCCAGGCGAATGTGGATGCGCAAGGGTCGGCATATGCGACCGGCGTGCTGGTGCTGATCACCTCGGGCGCGATCGCGGTGTTCCTCTCGGCGCGGCGCGCCAGGCAGCGCGGCGCTGCGATCGGTTTCGCAGTGGTGGCCGTCGTGTTCATCGCGACGACCACCGCGAACATGGTCGAGCGGCCCGACGGCCTCAAGATCGCGACATTCTTCATCGCCGGAATCCTGCTCGTGAGCATGGTGTCGCGCATCGCGCGCTCGACCGAGCTGCGGGCGACCGCCGTGCACGTCGACGAGAACGCCGCCGCGTTTCTCGCGGATCTCGACTCGCAGGAGCTGCGCCTGATCGCGCACGACCCGAAAGACGTGCGACCCGAGCGGTATCGGCTGAAACTCGACCATGCGGAGAGCGCGCACCGGCTGCCGGATCGGCGCGCACTGTTTCTCGAGATCATCGTCACCGACAGCTCCGAGTTCGAGGGCGAGATCACCGTGTCGGGCGTGGAGCGTCACGGCTATCGCGTGCTCGTGGTTCGTGCGAGCAGCGTGCCGAACGCGATCGCCGCGGTCGCGCTGCACCTGCGCGACACGATCGGCATCGTGCCGCACATCTACTTCCGCTGGACCGAGGGCAACCCCATCTGGCAATTCATCGACTTCCTGCTGTTCGGCGCCGGCGAGATCGCGCCGATGACGCGCGAGGTGTTGCGCGAGGCGGAGCCCGATACGACCAAGCGGCCGTGGGTCCACGTGGCGTAATTTCGCTCGGGGTCGCCCCGCCGGTGGACATCGGGCTGATGATCGCGCATCCGGCTGATGATCCGCGTGCTTTCGTCAGCCGGATCATCGCAACTCAGCCGGGCGATTCACTCGGAACACGATGTGCTCGGCGGCACGCTCGGACCATTCGTGCGCAGGACCATCGGGATCGCAATCGGAGGGGCGGACAGCCCCGTCCTCGCCCCGATGGCGCCGGTGCGCCCTCCCGCGGCGCTATATCGCGATGCGCTGACACGCAAGGGGGTTCACTGCGGCGCGGAAGACCGGGAGCATCGTGTCCGAAGCGATGTACGCATCATCGACGTAGGCGTCATGGACGTACGCATCATCGACGGAAGGAAGATCATGAACACGAAGCGAGAGATGAAGAAGGTTATGCAGGCAGCCGACTGGGATCCGATGAAGAAGCTCTCGGACGCGGGCGTGCGGAGTTCGCATGCCTACACCGCGGGGCTCGTCGTGCTCGGCCTGTCGATCGTGACGTCCCTGTTCATGAGCAGCGACAGCCGTCGTGCTCGAATCGCCGCGGTGCTCGCCCCGACGCTGTTCACTCTCGGCCTCGGGCTCAAGCACGAGGAGTAGCGCCCGGAGCCGCCAGGGCTTCGGAATCGAGCGGCGAGAGATCGACCCGATGCTCTGCAGATTGCGCGTCGAAAGTCAATCCGTAGTGCGCAAGAACCTCGCGCCCGTAGTCTCCGAGACATGAACAGCATTCTTACGATCATCGTCATCTTCGCCATCGTTCTCGCGATCTTCGGCGGTCTGGTTCCCGCAGTGAACTTCCTGCTCTGGGTGGGGATCGCGCTGCTGGTCATCGCCGTCATCGCGTGGGCGCTGCGGGCGATCGGTGGCCGCAACCGTGCCTGACGCGCCGGTTCGGCGTGGCGCGCCCTGCGCCGCGTTCAGGTTCTTGAAGATTCCTCGACAGGGCATGAGCCGAGCGCAGCGAGATTCGTGCCCTGGAGAGGAATCGAACCT
>JBDIAD010000246.1:0-2854 GCA_039812205.1 Leucobacter sp. | reverse complement strand
TCACCTGCGGGTTCGGTACTGTTCACGCGCCTCGTGCAGACTGGACGCATCGCAAGCGACAGGAAGGGCGTCCATGCGCGAGGTATTCCAGCAAGAGCTGCGCGAGGTGAAGGATCGCCTCGTGCAGATCGCCGAATTGGTCGAGATCGCCATCCGCAAGGCCACCGAGGCCTTCGGTTCGAGCGACGTGGCGTTGGCCGAGCAGGTGATCGACGAGAGCGAGCAGGTCGAAGAGCTCGCCGAGAAGCTCGACGAGCTCACCATCGACATCCTCGCCCGTCAGCAGCCGGTCGCGAGCGATCTCCGGCTCATGGTCGGGGCGCTGCGCATGAGCTCATCGCTGGTGCGCATGGGAGATCTCGCGGAGCACATCGCGCAGCTCGCGCGATACCGCTACCCCGAGAGCGCCATCCCGAAGGGCCTCAGGAAGACCTTCGCTCGGATGGCCGAGGCCGATGTGCGCATGTCCGAGAAGCTCGTCGAGCTGCTGCGCGAGCCGAGCTACGAGTTGCTCGAGGAGCTGCGCAATCTCGACGACACGCTCGACGAGCTGCACGCGAAGGTGTTCGAGAAGGTGCTGAGCGACAAGGTGAACGCCGATGCCGGCGGCGTGGTCGATGCGACCCTCGCGAGCCGCTACCACGAGCGCTTCGGGGATCACGCGGTCGAGATCACGAAGCAGATCAACTTCTTCCTCAGCGGCGCCGCGCAGTAGCGCCGGCGCGCAGCGCGTCGCGGCTGAGGGCGACGCTCGCGGCGTTCTTGCCGAGTTCGGTGACGTTCACGCGCCAGCCGCGGCGCTGCAGCCGCTTCAGGTCGTGCCGCGCGGCAGCGAGACGGTCGGTCTCGACGATATAGGTCGTGCGACCGGCGCCGCGGTAGACGCTGCGGCGGCGCGCCCAGTCGGGCACATGCGGCGAGCCGGGCTCGCCGAGCTCGTGATACGGGGTGCGCACCGGGGGCGCGGTGGCCGTGGGCGAATGGTGGTGATTCATGGTGAATCCTTTCAGTAGGTGACGCGCGCATCGGCGCGTGCCGCGACAGCGCGGCGAACGGTGCGTCGCGCAGGGCGCGGCGCTGCGGTGCGAGAAACCTCGAACCGCGTGGGCCGCGGCGGAATGAGCCGGGGCCGGATGAATCGCAGCTCGGCGAATGATGCCGATGCGATTCGTTCAGCGACGGTGACGAGAGGGAGCGGATTCGGCCTGAGCAACGAGGCGAGTGCTGCAATCACGATCGCAAGTCATAAGTTTATGTCAGAATCGCGGAAATATCTAGTGCTTCGTGCGAACCTGCGCGAACACGGTCGACTTCGGAATGAAGAAGCTGATGACGAGCGCGAGGGCGGCCGACACCGAGAGGAACCCGAAGACGAGCTGATAGCCGCCGAGAAGCGCGCCCGAGCGCGCCAGCTCGGTGCCCACGAGAATGGCGCACACCTGGCCGCCGAGAGCCCCGCCGATATTGCGGATCGTATTGTTGATGCCCGTCACGGCCCCGGTCTCCTCGCGGGGGATCGCCGGGAGGATGACGTTCGTGATCTGGGAGTAGAAGAGCCCCGTGCCGAGATTCGCGATGCAGTAGAGCAGGATCACCGGGGCGAAGCCGTCGTGCCAGAAGATGAGCACCCCGAAGCCCACCGCCGAGAGGATGCCGCCCGCGAGCACGGCACTGCGCGCGCTGAAGCGCCGTGCGATGTATCCGGCCGACATGCCCGTGAAGAGCGAGAGGACGGTCGCGGGCAGCATCAGCAGACCCGTGAGGGTCACGGAGGCGTCGAGGCCGAAGCCGCGGCTGCTGGGCGCCTGCAGATAGGCGACGATGAAGGTGTTCGAGGAGAACATCACGATGCCGAAGAGCATCGCAACGATATTGCCGAGATTCACCGTGCGGTTGCGCATCGTGCGGATGTTGATGAGCGGATCGTGACGGCGCTGCTCCCACTTCCACCACAGCACGAGGGTGATGAGGAACCCGGCGAGGAGCCCGAGCACGGGCGGGCTGATCCACCCCACCGAATTGCCGATGGTGCTCGCGTAGAGCAGCTGCATGATCCACGCGGCCAGCAGGATGATGCCGACCCAGTCGGTGCGCGCGGGTCTGCCGCGATCGCCCAGGGGGATGAAGAGGAAGACCGCGACGCAGGCGATGGCGCCGACGCCCGAGATGATCCAGAACAGCGAGTGGTATCCCCAGTTCTCGGTGATCGGGCCGACGACGATGATGCCCGCGCCCGAGCCGATCGCGAGCACCGACGAGAGCCCGCCGATGGCGCCGGGAACGCGCTGCGTCGGGAAGCTCTCGCGGATGATGCCGTAGGCGAGAGGGAAGACGCCGCCGCCGATGCCCTGCACCATGCGAGCCACGACGAGCCAGATGAAGCTGTCGGTGAGTGCGCCGATGAGGGCGCCCGACGAGAAGGCGACGAGGGTGATGCGGAACATGAGGCCGCGGCCGAAGCGATCCCCAAGCTGGCCGATCAGGGGAGTGGCGACCGCCGCGACGACGAGATAGCCGGTGACGAGCCAGGTGACGGACTCCTGGTCGATGTCGAATCGAACCCGCAGAAACGGCATCAACGGGGTGATGATCGACTGCAACAGTGCGAAGAACAGTGTTGAGCCGATCAGCACCCCGTATACGCGTCCGGTATGCCCGGGCGCGGCCGTCACAGCAGGTCTTTACCCGGAATGGAGTTGATCAGCTGCCGTGTGTACTCGTGCGTCGGATTCTGGAAGAGATCCTCTGCGGCGCCCTGCTCGACGACCTCACCGCGACGCATGACGAGCACGTGGTCGGCGATGAGGCGAACCACGGCGAGGTCGTGCGAGATGAAGAGGTAGCTCAGGCCGAG
>JBDIAD010000245.1:0-2855 GCA_039812205.1 Leucobacter sp. | reverse complement strand
GCGCGCCGATCGCACCCGCGTCGACGAGCTCGGCGTTGCCGCCGTCTCCGCGGTAGGAGGGATGCACTCCGCTCGTCAGCGTGCAGGTCGTGATCGCGACGAGCACGCCCGCAGCGACGGCCGCCTCGATTTCGCGCGCGAGCGCCGGCGCGAGGTTGCCGGCGCCGAGTGCCTCGACCACCACGGCGCGACCGTCTCCGGCCGAGATCGCCCACGGCAGCATGCCGGCAAGCGGAGCGGGCTGAGACACGACGATGGGCACGATCGGAAGCGGCGGCGCATCGCCCGCGTCGACCGCATCGGGAGGAGCGACCGTGAAGCGCCGGATCTCGGGCCCGACCCGCCGCCACGAGGCGGCATCGCGCACGGCGAGCGGGCCGACCCCCGGCGAGGCCACCGCCTGCTCCGCGCGTGAATCGATCTTCGTCGCCCAGCGCGCCGCATGCGCATCGGCGCCCACCAGCACGGTGACGCCCGCGCCGTCCAGCACACCCGAACCGATCGCCTCGAGGGCCCGCGCGAGGTTTCCGGGGCCGTCGGGCGTCGCGTCATCGGCGGGTCGCATCGCGCCGACGAAGACGATCGGCTTCGAGCCCGCGTACAGCAGGTCGGCGAGGAACGCGCTGCGCTCGATGGTGTCGGTGCCGTGCGTCACCACGATGCCGTCGACGTCGGCGCGCACCGCCTCATCGCGGATCACCCGGGCGAGGGCGAACATGTCGTCCTGCACGAGCGCCCAGCTGTTGATGCGCGCCCACTCGTTCACCCGGGTGATGCGCGCGCCGGCGACGGGAGGGATGCGGGCCATCAGATCTTCGGCGGTGACCGTTGCGACGCTCGCCGATCCACCATCCCGGGTCGAGGCGATCGTGCCGCCCGAGCCGATGAGCAGCACGCGCCTCGGAGCGGGAGCGCCGGAAGAGCCGGGAACAGCGGAAGCGTCCGGAACGGCGGAAGAACGCGGATCTGCATTCATGCTGAAGCTCCGATCGCCGCGCGCATGAAGCGCGTCACATTCGGGTCGACGATGACATCCCCCGGTCGCAGCGGCCGCCGCAGATACAGCCCCTCGATCGAGCGCACGCGGCTGAGCGCGACGTAGCTCTGCCCGGCGCTGAATGCGCGCGGGCCGAGATCCACCACCGCGGCATCGTAGGAATGCCCCTGGGACTTGTGCACCGTCACCGCCCACGCGAGGCGCAGCGGGAACTGCTCGAACTCGGCGACGACCTCTTTCTCGAGCTTCTTGGTGTCGGCGTCGTAGCGGTAGCGGTGGCGCTCCCACACCGCGGGCTCGACCTCGAACTCCTCGTCGCCCACCTCGACCCACACCGTGCCCGAGATGCGCGACACCGTGCCGATCGTGCCGTTCACCCAGCGCCCGTCGGGGTCGTTGCGCAGGAACATCACCTGCGCGCCGGACTTGAGCTGCAGCACCTCGTCGGCCGGATACGTGTTCTCGCGGAACTCGCCGCTGATCTCGGCGACTGCGCGGAGCGGATCGCCGGTGATGCGAGCGAGCCGTTCGGAGTTGATCCGCGCCACGGTCGCATTGGTCGTCGCGAGCGTCAGCACGTCCTCGGGGGCCGGCCGCGCGCCCGCGGCGTTCAACTCCTCGGCCATGTCCTCGGTCACCTCGCCGTGCCGGATCGCGGTCAGGATCTGCTTGAATCGGTCGTCGCGCTGCCGATGCACCTCGACCAGCTCGATCACCGTCATCGGGGCCGCGTCCCACACGCGGGCGTCGAAGAACCAGAGCGAACGGTAGGTGTCCTCGAAGTACGCGCGTTCGTGCGGATCGCGCGGCGGCACGGGAGGCAGCTGGTACGGATCGCCGAACATGATGATCTGCACGCCGCCGAAGGGGTCGTGCCTCTTGCCGCGCGCCTGCCGCAGCGCCCGGTCGATCGCATCCATGAGATCGGCCGACACCATCGAGATCTCATCGATGACGAGCGTGTCGATCGAGGCGAGCATCTTCTTCAACTCGGCGGGCTGCTCGAGGTCGTGATCCGCGATCACCCCCGTGGGAAGCCGCAGCAGGGAGTGGATCGTCTGCCCGCCCACGTTCAGCGCCGCGACGCCGGTGGGCGCGCACACGGCGATGATCTTGCTGGTCGTGTACGAGAGATGGGTGAGGATCGTGCTCTTGCCGGTGCCCGCGCGGCCCGTCACGAAGACGTGCTCGCGCGTGTGCTCGATGCGCTCGTACACGGCGAGCTGCTCGGGCGTGAGTTCGGGGCGTGGCACTCATCGAGCGTACCGCGAAGCGCGGGCTCGCACCCCCTGATCGTAGTGCGAGCCCGCGCTTCGCGGATTCGATGCGGCGAACGCGAATCCGCCCGCGTTCGCGCCTAGTTTTGGCGGGCGCGGATGCGCCGCGCGGCGAGCAGCGCGCCGCCGCCCACGAGTGCCGCCGCACCCAGGCCGATCACGATGCCCATCGCGGGCGAGCCGGTCTCGGCGAGCTGCGGGGCGTTCTCGACCGGAGCGGGGGCAGGGGCGCCCGGTGCCGGAGCCTCCGCCGTCGGAGTGGGCTCGGCGTGGTTCGTCGGGGTGTGAATGATGTCGAAGTAGACGCCCGGGTTCGCGGCGTCGGGGATGACGCGGTAGGTGAAGACGGTGCCGGTGAGCTCGGTGATCGGCACGACGCGGGTGAAGAGCACGTTGCCGTCGGCATCCTTCGCGACGAGGGTGCGCTCGGTGCCCTGCCAGTTCACGCTCCAGTCGCCCTGCATCTTCGGGGTGTCGTCGAGGTTGTACATCGTGAACGTGCCGTCGGCCTTGTAGTAGGCCCAGCCGACGAAGTTCGCGACGGCCTCGTTGTCGAGCGCGACGGGGGTGCCGTCCTGGTC
>JBDIAD010000244.1:0-2887 GCA_039812205.1 Leucobacter sp. | reverse complement strand
TGTGAAGTTCGCGCTGCCCGACGGGTACGTCGCCTTCGTCGTTCCGAGGAGCGGTCTCGCGGTGCGGCACGGCATCACGGTGCTGAACTCGCCGGGTACGATCGACGCCGGGTATCGCGGAGAGATCATGGTGCCGCTGCTGAACACGGACCAGCACGAGCCGTTCGAGATCCGCATCGGCGATCGGATCGCCCAGCTGATCGTGATGCCGGTGTCCCGTGCGGCGTTCCAGAATGTCGATGCGCTGCCCGACAGCGAGCGCGGCAGCGGCGGATTCGGATCGACCGGGGTGCGCGAGACCCTCTGAGACCTTGTGCCCGCATGCCGCGCGCACGCAAGAGAAGTGATGATTGATATGGAGAAGGTAATGAGCGAGGAAACTCCCGAGCCGGCGGACGAACTGGAGATCCGCACCGAGGATGACGACATCGACGAGTCGAAGTCCGCGCCCGAGGATCGCGGGAGCTCCGGGCCGTTCGACATCTCGGAGGTCCCGGCGATGCGGCCGTACGTCGATCTCGGAGCGATCAAGATCATGCCTCGTGAGGGCCTGCAGGTTCGCCTCGAAGTCGACGAGCGCAGTGCTCGCGTCGTCGCGGTGACGTTGAACTACGAGGACTCCATGCTGCAATTGCAGGCGTTCTCGGCGCCGAAGTCGAGCGGGCTCTGGAACCGCGTGCGCGGCGAGCTCGTGCAGCAGCTCTCCTCGCAGGGGGCGAAGGTGCGCGAGCAGGACGGCGAGCTCGGCCCGGAGCTTCTCGTACAGTCGCCCATTCCGAAGGATCAGGGCGGCGGCACGCGCGTGGTGCGGTTCGTCGGCGTCGACGGGCCGCGCTGGCTCCTGCGCGGGGCCATCATGGGCAAGGCGGCGGCCGATGCGGCCGCGCAGTCCGAGATCAACTCGCTCTTCCGCGAGACGGTGATCGTTCGCGGCGAGCACCCGATGCCTCCGTCGGAGCTGCTCGTCATGAAGATGCCGGCCGGCATGCAGGGCACCGCGACCCCGACCACTGCGACATCGGCGGATGCTCCCGAGGCCGGCGGGGCGTGAATTCGAAAACCCCTGACGACGCGGCCGCGCCGCGCGCCGGTGGACTCGGACGGGTCGTCGAGGCGGGGCTGAACGGAGAAGCGGTCACGGCGGGCGGCGTGCTCGCGGCCATCGGCGGCTGGCGCGGGGTGTTCGAGTCGCTGGCGCCGGCGACGGTGTATCTCATCACCTACGCGCTCACGCGCGACGCGTACCTCTCGGTGGTCGCTCCGCTCGCGCTCGCAGTGCTGGGCATGGTGATCCGCCTCATTCGTCGCGAACCCCTCACCGCGGTGTTCTCGGGCATGCTCGGCGTGCTCGTGTGCGCGGCGGCCGTGCTCTTCACCGGGGAGGGCAGCAGCTACTATCTGCCGGGATTCTGGATCAACGGAGCGTGGATCGCGGGGCATCTGATCTCGCTGCTCGTCGGGTGGCCGCTGATCGGCCTGCTGCTGGGCTTTCTGCGCGGATCGCTGACGGAGTGGCGCACGCATCGCGCGCTGCGCCGCGCCGCCGCGGTGTGCACGCTGGTGTGGATCGCGCTGTTCGCCGCGAGGCTCGCCGTGCAGGTGCCCCTGTATCTCGCGGACGGGGCGGGGCAGCCCGGTGCCTTCGAAGCCCTCGGCATCGCACGGCTGGTCATGGGCGTGCCCCTGTTCGCGCTCGCCGTGGTCTTCACCTGGCTGATCCTCAGCCGCGTGAACGCGAGCGTGCCGGCGTACGAGAAGCCCCGGATGCCGGGCGAACAGGACGCCTTCGGCGGCGACCCGGGCGACGCCGACCGATCATCGGATGAATAACACGCCGCACGGCGCGGCACATCGATCAGCGAGTCATGCCGATCGATCCGCCATCGCATGTAGAATTGTCTCGACGTCGAGATAAATTTCTACCTAGGGAGCGGTCATGGCATCAGTGAACAGCTTCGGCGCTCAGAGCACACTCGCAGTGGGCCAGAAGTCGTACGAGGTCTTTGACATCAACAAGGTGGAGGGCGCGAAGCGGCTTCCTTACAGTCTGAAGGTGCTGCTCGAGAACCTTCTTCGCACCGAGGACGGTGCGAATGTGACTCGCGAGCACATCGCGGCCCTCGGCAGCTGGGATCCGAACGCCGAGCCCGACACCGAGATCCAGTTCACTCCCGCGCGTGTGATCATGCAGGACTTCACGGGCGTGCCGTGCGTGGTGGACCTCGCCACGATGCGCGAGGCGGTCATCGACCTCGGCGGCAATCCCGACTCGATCAACCCGCTCGCTCCCGCCGAGCTCGTGATCGACCACTCCGTGATCAGCGATGTCTACGGCGTGGCCAGCGCATTCACGAAGAACGTGGAGCTCGAGTACCAGCGCAACGGCGAGCGGTACCAGTTCCTCCGCTGGGGCCAGGGCGCCTTCAAGGAGTTCAAGGTCGTTCCCCCGGGAACCGGCATCGTGCACCAGGTGAACATCGAGTACCTGGCGCGCATCACCTTCACCCGCGAGGTGAACGGCGTGCTGCAGGCCTATCCCGACACCTGCGTCGGCACCGACTCGCACACCACCATGCAGAACGGCCTGGGGATCCTCGGCTGGGGCGTCGGCGGCATCGAGGCCGAGGCCGCGATGCTCGGCCAGCCCATCTCGATGCTCATCCCGCGGGTGGTCGGCTTCAAGCTCTCGGGTCAGATCCCGGCGGGCGTGACCGCGACCGATGTCGTGCTGACCATCACCCAGCTGCTGCGCAAGCACGGAGTGGTCGGCAAGTTCGTCGAGTTCTACGGCGAGGGCGTCGGCTCGGTGCCGCTCGCGAACCGCGCGACCATCGGCAATATGAGCCCCGAGTTCGGCTCGACCGCCGCGATGTTCCCGATCGACGAC
>JBDIAD010000243.1:0-2901 GCA_039812205.1 Leucobacter sp. | reverse complement strand
GTGATCGCGAAGAACAAGGAGCGCCTCGCGCATGTGGACGAGGACGGCGTGACGTTCAAGTCGTTCTTGAACGGAGACCTGCATCGGTTCACTCCGGAGGCCTCGATGCGGATCCAGCACGAGCTCGGCGCCGACATCATCTTCGCATTCGACGAGTGCACGACGCTGCTGAACACCCGCGGCTACCAGGAGGATTCGGTCGCGCGAACCGAGCGCTGGGCGGTGCGCTGCCTGGACGAGCATGCGCGGCAGACCGCCGAACGCGGGCACCGCCCTTACCAGGCGCTGTTCGGCGTCGTGCAGGGCGCGCAGTACGAGGATCTCCGACGCCAGGCCGCGGGCGGCCTGGCCCGTCTCACCGGGGAGACGGCCGCCTCGCAGCAATTCGACGGCTTCGGCATCGGCGGGGCCCTCGAGAAGTCGATGCTCGGCACCATCGTGGGATGGGTGAACGAGGAGCTGCCCGAATCGAAGCCCCGACACCTGCTCGGGATCTCGGAGCCGAACGACCTCTTCGCCGCGATCGCCGCCGGCGCCGACACCTTCGACTGCGTGGCGCCGTCGCGCCAGGCGCGCGGAGGCACCATGTACACCGCTCGCGGACGGCTGAACGCGAAGGCGGCATCGCAGCGCCGACGCTTCGAGCCGCTCGATCCCGAATGCGATTGCATGACCTGCGCGAACTACACCGCCGCGTATCTGCACCACCTGTTCAAGGCGAACGAGATGCTCGCATCGACGCTCGCGACGATCCACAACGAGCGCTTCATCGTACGGCTCGTCGAGCGCATCCGACGGAGCATCATCGACGACGAATTCGCCGAACTCCGAGACGAGGTGCTCGGGCGGCTCTACGGCCCGGAGGGCGACCGGATCGCTGCGAACACCATGCAGCGCGCCGGGACTGCCTGAATCAGCTCGCGGGGGCGGCAGCCGGGGCCGCGGCGCGCGCCTCGGCGCGGCGCACCACCCGGATCAGTCGCGTGGTGACCGGCAGCAGCACGACCTCGGCGAGCACCTTCACGGTGTAGCCGAGGACGATGTACATCACGAAATCGACTCCCGTGATGATGCCCGCGAAGGCGATCGTGCAGAAGAGCACCGTGTCCGCGAGCTCGCCGACGAGGGTCGAGACGATGAGCCTCGAGCGCAGCATGCGCCCGGCCGTGCGCCGGTGCATGAGGTCCATCACCCAGGCGTTGAGCAGCTGCCCCGCGAGGAATCCGGTGAGGCTCGCGAGCACGATCCTCGGCACGAAGCCCAGCACCGCGGCGAAGGCCTCCTGGTTCTCCCAGCCGTCGGCGGGCGGGGAGATCTGCGTCGCGAGAATCGCGAGCGAGGCGAGAGCGGCCAGCATGAAGGCGACGAGGATCGTGCGGCGCGAGGCCCTGAGACCGTACACTTCGACGAGCACATCGCCGAGGATGTACGCCAGCGGGAAGAGGAACACTCCCCCGTCGAAGACGAGCGGCAGCGCGAAATCGCCGACGCCCACCGTGCCGAAGGCGATCGGCTTCACCGCGACGACATTCGAGATCAGCAGCACCCCGACGAACACCGCCGAGATGAGCGCGTAACGAGAGCCGTGAGCTGCGGCCCTCGCCCCCGGGGTGAGGTACCGCGCGGCTCCCTCATCGACTGACGCGTTCATCTCACCGATCTCCATCGTGCTCTTCACTCGAGCCAAGGTAGCAGGGTGCGGATCATTCGTCGACGAGCCCGACCCCGAGCGCGCCGCGGATCAGATCCATGTTCATCTTCGCGGCGACCCGCGCACCGTCTCCGGCGGCGATCACCAGCTGCTGCGGCCCGGGCGGGACGATATCGCCGCAGGCGTAGACTCCGCGCGACGACGTCTCCCCGCGCTCATCTACGACGACGAGTCCCCAATCGTCGCGGGTGAGCGGCAGCTCGCCGAAGCTCTCGACGGGAGCGTGCCATCTCGGGCGCACGAAACCGCCGACCCTCGGGATCACCTCTCCGTCGACGAGTCTCACCCCGGTGAGCTCCGCGCGCTCCCCCACGAGATCGTCGATCCGCCGTCGTTCGACGCGGATCCCGATGCGCGCGAGCTGCGCCTCCTGCTCGGGGCGCACTGTCTCGGCCCCGTTGGTGAAGACGATGAGATCACTGGAGAAACGGCTGATGAGCAGCGCCCGGGCGAACACGTCGCTCGTCTCGCCGATGAGCGCGAGCGGCTTGTCGGTCTTCTCGAACCCGTCGCACTCGACGCAGCTGTGCAGAGCGGTCCCGTAGTACGCGCGGATCATCGGGAACGGCGGCAGCTCCTCGGTGAGTCCTGCCGCGATGAGCACCCGGCGGGAGACGATCTCGACATCGTCCGCACCGCGGACCCCGGCCCCCTTCACACGGAAGCCGATGCCGTCGGGAAACCCCACGCCGATCGCCTCGTCGTGCTCGAGCCGGGTGACATCGGTCACCCGGGCCTGCGCGAACCGCGCCGTCGGGTAGGCCTCGAACTCCTCGCGCCCGAGGCGGCGCAGCTCGAGTGGAGAGGCGCCGTCGCGGGTGAGGAACCCGTGCGACTGCAGGGTCGCCGCGTGACGGGGGCGATTCGAGTCGAGGATCGCGATGCGGCGATTCGCGCGCACCAGTTGCATGCCCGCGGACAGGCCCGCGGGGCCGCCGCCGATGATGGTGACCCCGTAGGGGGCCTCCGGATTCTCAGCCACGGTCTGGATCATGGCTCAGGCACGCTCCCTGAGAAACACCGCCAGCCTCTCGAGCCGGCGCAGCGTCTCCGACTTGCCGAGCAGCTCGAGCGACTCGAAGAGCGGGGGCGACACGCGACGCCCCGAGACCGCGACGCGCAGCGCGCCGAATGCGGTGCGCGGCTTCAGGCTCATCTCTTCGATCAGCGCCCGCTGCAGGGTCTCCTGG
>JBDIAD010000242.1:0-2912 GCA_039812205.1 Leucobacter sp. | reverse complement strand
GGCGAGCATGCAGAGATCGGCCGAGGCGCAGCCGATGCGGCGGATGTCGCGCACCCACGGAATGATCTGCCGCACCACCTCGGCCTGCTCGGTGCGGCGCTCGACCGTGTAGCCGAAGCCCGTCGCCACGAGCGCCCGCCCGAGCGGCACCTCCGCCGGGCCGGCGAGCGCCGCACCGTTCAGGGTCGCGCCGCCTCCCGCGGTCGCCGCGTACAGCTCATCGGTCACCGGCAGGTAGACGGCGCCTGCGACCGCGCGCCGGCCGTCCGCGGCGGCGTGCCGATCCACCACCGTCGCGGCCACGCTCACCGCATACACCGGCAGGTCGTAGAGGTAGTTGACGGTGCCGTCGATCGGGTCGATCACCCAGGTGATGCCGCTCGTGCCGTCGATGCTGGTGCCCTCCTCGCCGAGGATGCCGTCGCGCGGACGCAGCTCCTGCAGCCCGGTGCGCAGCAGCCGCTCGGCCTCGCGGTCGGCCTGGGTCACCACATCGGTGACGCTCGTCTTCGTGTCGGCGATGGCGACGCCGGCGCTGCGCAGCGTGCGGATCACCCCGCCCACGCTCCGTGCCAGGGACGATGCGACTTCGGCGAGTTCGGCGAGCAGTTCCGGGGTGAGGGCGGCGATCATGCTCTCGAGCCTACGGCGTGGCGAGCGTGTACGCCGTCTCGCCGTGCACCATGGAGTCGATGCCCGCCTCCTCCACCTCGGGCGGCACGCGCAGCCCGGTGATCGCCTTCACCGTCAACGCGATGATCAGCGACGCGGTGAAGGAGTACAGCATGACGCCGAGCACCGAGATCGTCTGCACGAGCAGCAGCCCGCCGTCGCCCCCGGTGAACAGGCCGTCGTCGAAGGCGAAGAAGCCTAGGTAGAGCGTGCCGAGGACCCCGGCGACCAGGTGCAGCCCGACGACGTCGAGGGAGTCGTCGTAGCCGAGACGGTACTTCCAATCGATCGCGTACGCGCAGGCGACGCCGGCGAGGAGTCCGAGCAGGAGCGCCCACAGCGGCGAGAGGCTCGCGGCGGAGGGCGTGATGGCGACGAGCCCGGCGATCGCCCCCGAGGCGGCTCCGATCGCCCCTGGCTTCTTTCCGCGGATTGCGTCGATCGCGAGCCAGCCGACGATTCCCGCGGCGGGGGCGCCGAAGGTGTTGAGGAGGATGAGCCCGGCCTCGCCCTTCTCCGCGGCGAGGCCGGCGTTGAAGCCGATCCACCCGAACCAGAGCAGCGCCGCGCCGATGGTCACCAGGGGGATGCTGTGGGGCTTGTGCGCGTCGCGCCCGAAGTCCCGGCGGCGGCCCGCGCCGAGCGCGAGGGCCAGGGCCGCGGCGCCGGCGTTGATGTGGATCGCCGTGCCGCCCGCGAGGTCGATCACGTCGGGGGTGCCGAGCCATGAGCCGAGCTGCTGGATCCATCCACCGCCCCAGACCCAGGAGGCGACCGGGAAGTACACGAGCGTCGACCAGACCCCGGCGAACAGCACCCAGGAGCCGAGGCCGACGCGGTCGGCGATCGCCCCCGAGATGAGCGCGGTGGTGATCATCGCGAACACCGCGCCGAAGCCGATGCCGATGTAGTCGAGCGGATCGATGCCGAGGAGACCGAAGGCCTTCAGCGGGCTGCCCGAGAAGCCGGACTCCTCGGGGGAGAAGACGCTCATGCTGTAGCCGAACAGGATCCAGAGCACGCCGACGACGCCCATCGCGCTGATGCTGAAGAGCATCATGTTGACGACCGAGCGCACGCGCACGAGTCCGCCGTAGAAGAGTGCGAGGCCCGGCGTCATGAGCAGCACGAGCGCCGCGCTCACCAGTGTCCACACGTCTGTGGCCGATAGTTCCATGTGTCTCCCCTGCTCTCTGCGTTCCCGGCCTCGTGATGCGGCGACGGGCCGGGCGCGATCTCGCCGCGGCACCAGTCTGCTCGTCCGCTGTTTCGCGGCTGTCACGGCGTCGTGGCGGCCGCGTTACACGTCTGTTTCGCGTCGATGTCGGCTGCGCGGGGAGGGGGATCGGGGTCTTGCGTCGGTGCGCGGTCCGGAAGTGCTAGTATGTGAAGGTTGCCGTCCAACGGCCGCGGAGAGAGAGCGCAGCAGCATCCGGCTGACTGCACCGCGCAGCAACAGAAAGGGGATCCCAACTATGGCACTTGCAGTAGATGTCAAGAAGGCGATCATCGAAGAGTACGCGACGACCCCCGGTGACACCGGATCCCCCGAGGTTCAGATCGCGCTGATGAGTCAGCGCATCAAGGATCTCACCGAGCACCTGAAGTCGCACAAGCACGATCACCACTCGCGCCGCGGCCTCCTGCTGCTCGTGGGTCAGCGTCGTCGCATGCTCGGCTACCTGCAGCACGTCGACATCGAGCGCTACCGTTCGCTCATCGAGCGCCTCGGCCTGCGTCGATAAGTTCTTCGATTCTTCGGTCCGGTGATCGCCGGACGTCTGCGAGAACCCCCGCGCCCTCGGGCGCGGGGGTTCTTTCGCGCGTGCGGTGCGCATCGAAGCGCGGCATACGAGGTGGATCGCGAGAGAGACTCCGTTTGCCGTCGCTCGCCGCGGATCCGGGCCGCGGACTAGGCTTTCCGCATGAGCGAACAACCGAACCAGCAGCCCGGGCAGCCCGAAACGTGGGCGCAGCAACCGCAGTCGCCCCAGATGCAGCCGCCGCAGACGCAGGTAACGGTGCACTGACATGCCATGCACCGCGACGAAGGCGTTGTGCAGCGTGCGCATCGGCGCGCCGAGCGCCCGATGGAGATCCTCGGAATAGACCGGCCGGCCCATATGGGCGGCGAGGAATTCCTCGGCCTCGGCCACCAGGCGGACCCGGCGATGCACCGCGCGGATCGTGCCGTCGCCTTGCGCCGGGTCTTGCATCAGGGCCGCGGTGAGGCGCATCGC
>JBDIAD010000241.1:0-2926 GCA_039812205.1 Leucobacter sp. | reverse complement strand
CAGTTCACGGGAACCGCGGTCGACGGCGTGGCGGGGATCGAGACCGGCACCTCGTACGGCGCGAAGCTCACCCTCGACGGGATCCAGCCGCTCACCAACTGTCTCGAGGTCGCATACGGCGAGCAGACGGTGCTCACGGGCGGCACGGCGAACGCCGACGCTGTCGCCTCACTCGCGCTCCCGTCGGGCACGACCTTCGCGCTCGCCGCCGGCGCCCCGGCGGGCGCGGTCATCGATGCGGCGACCGGCCGCGTCACCTGGCCCGTGCCCGGAACCCAGCCGGTGGGCGACGTGACGGTTCCCGTGCTCGTCACCTACCCCGATGGGTCGACCGATACGGCCGGCGCGCTGATCCACGTCGTCAAGGAGCCGCGGCTCGGGCCGTTTGCCGACCAGCAGGTCTTCCTCGGCGGCGCGATCGCCGATGTCGAGGTGCAGCTGAAGGATCATCTGGGGCAGGCCTACGGCGATGGATCGACGCTGACCGTATCGGGCCTTCCCGGCGGCGTGCAGTTCGATGCCGCGACTGGCGTCATCTCGGGAACGCCGACCGCAGTGGGCGTCTACGCCGTCACCGTGAGCGGGTTCGACGCCGATGGTGCGCCGCTCGCGACGACGCAGTTCACCATCACGGTGCTCGACGCGCCCCCGGCGGCTCAGACCCCGGCGGCTCCTGCGACGCCGGCGCTGGCGAAGACCGGCGGCGACCTCTCGCCATGGGTGCCGGTGATGGGCGCGCTGGGCCTTCTCGGCGGCGGCGCCGCGTTGGTTCTGCGCCGCAGAGGTGCGTGAACCGACGATCAAAATCCTATGAAATAGGCATTATGATCGGGCGCGGGGAAGCGCTTGCCGGTTGCGGGGGGCTCAGCACAACTGTGCTGAGCCCCCCGCAACCGGCAAGTCGTCGAGAGTCGATCTGGGCGTTGCAGTGCGGGGGAATAAGTCGTGACCAACGGGATGGTGGGGGAATCGCAAGCCTTGGCGACCCATCTCATCGAGAACTGGGGGCTGCTCACCGCGATGTCGCGGCGCATCGCGGGGCGGGTGATGGACCCGGACGACCTGTTTTCCGAGGCGCTGCTGAAGACATTCAGCCGCTGGGAGACGAGCGACGAACCGATCGAGCACCTGAACGCCTACCTCATCGCCACGATGCGAAACCGGGTGAAGGACGAGCTCAAGTCGCCCCGCTCGCGCGTCGAATCCCTCGACGACGAGGACGCTCTCGAGGCTCTCCCGCAGCCCGAACTCGGTCATATCGACCTCTTCTCGGAGCTTTCCCTGCTGCGCGAGGCGCTCGCCCAACTCCCTCCCGATCAGCGCTCGGTGCTCGAGGCGATGTTCTACCGGGGTGAAAAGCCGGGTGAATTGACGCAACGGCTCGGGCGCTCATCGCTCGCGGTTTCGCAATTGGCGCGGCGGGCGAAGACGAACCTCAAGCGCACGATGCTGAGAGTCCTGCTCGAACGCGGATCACCGCCGCGGGAATGCCGTCACGCGCTGCGCGAGCTGCCGCAGCGCGTGGGCGATGCCCCGCCCGAGGCACTGGACGCCGATGATCACTACGCCCGCTGCGAGCGTTGCCGGTCGATCTGGGCGCAATTCGGCACCTTTGCCGCTGCGGCCTCCGTCGGCGCCCTGCTGGTCATCGGGGACATCGCGGGCGGCCCGGCTCCCGGGGCTGCCGCCACGACACTGCTGGCCGGGTCGTCGGGCACCGGGGCAGTGGGCACCGGGGCACCGGCAACGGGCTCGGCCGTGCCGCCGCCGTCGCGCAGGTGGCGCGTATTCGCGGCGTCGGGGATCGCCGTCACCGCGGCCGCAATCGGCGCGTACGCGTTCTGGGCGCTCCCGCAGCAGTTCTCCTCGGAATCCAGCAGCTTCGACGTCTCGACGAGAGCGATCGGATCGAATGAGGTGGAGTACCACATCGCCTTCGACTCCGCGGCAGCGGGCTGGAAGATGCGGGCACTCGAGATCGCCGCGCCGGTCTCCGCTCAGCGTGTGGTCGCACCGGTCGACTGGAGCTGCCTGCTCGCCGACGGCGTTGTGCACTGCGAGACGGCATCGAGCGCGGCGATCGATGCCGATTTCGCGGTGACGTATGCGAAGACGCCGGGCGCCGAGTACACCGTCAGCTTGCATGCCGAGACGGCGGCCGGCGCCCGGATCATCGGTACCGCGACGAACTCGGGGGAGGCGGGAAATGGAGCGGAATAGTGCGCTTGTGCGCCGTCGCGCCGCGAAGAACACCGCGAGGGCATCGGTGATGGCCTGCGCCGTGGCGCTCGTCGCGGTACTCGCAGCCGTGCCCGCGACCGCGGTCGCACCGAACGCGTATCTCGACGATTACACGTCGCAATCGGGCACCATCGTCCCTGCGAGCGGCAACACCAGCGCGTATTCGGGCGGCGCCTGCACCTTCGCGTGGAGCGCGCAATCCGTGTTCGACGTGGACCTGAGCAATCCGTCGCTGAACGGATTCCTCGAGACGATCGAACCGAGCCCGAGCGACACGGGCACCGGGAGCGGCTACCTGTCGATCCAGCACTGGGCCGACCTCGGCGGGAGCAGCCGTCTCAACTGGCGCATTCCCATCGCGATCGACACGGCGGTCGAGAACGCGACGGTGAGCGTCACCTTCGACGACGAGGACTGGATCGCCGACCCGTCATCGCTGCAGCGGTACAGCGCGTGGACCCTCCAGCCCGGCTATGAGAGTGCATTCCAGCGCTTCACCGGCATCTCGGGGTACCTGCCCCACGATCTCTCGCAGCTCGGCCCCACCGCCTGGGGAACCGACGGTTCGGGCCACGTCGTATTGACCTTCTCGCTCGGCGATATCCAGCCCAAGACCTCGGTCGTCGTGCAGTTCAGCGGCGATGCCGTGGGCAACGGAACCATGACCGGGGGGGACCGCATCGCG
>JBDIAD010000240.1:0-2926 GCA_039812205.1 Leucobacter sp. | reverse complement strand
GATCGTGAGCGCGACGCACTGCATGCCGCCGTACGAGATCGCCGAGTTGAGCATCTGCTCGCTCATCGCCGGGTAGTAGCCCCCCTCGCCGTCGGGGCAGCTCGGGATCGCCAGCTTCAGGTCTCGCGGGAAGCTGATGACCGTGGCGTTCTGGTGATCCGCCGAGATGTGCAGCAGCAGATTCACATCGTTGAGCTCGCCGGTCTCGCCGTCGTCGAGAATCGAGCCGGCTCGCGAGTCGGAGCCCACGAGCAGAATCGTGATCTCGCCGTCGAGCGTCGCGGTGCCGGCACCGACCGCGGGAAGGTCGGCGTTCTCGCTCCCCCCACCACCGAGGTCGAAGGTCTTCAGGGCGCTCGTCAGCCCGAGGCCCGCGTATGCCGCGACCGAGAGGCCGCTCAGCGCGATGACGATGATGCCGGTGAGCACGAACTTCAGCAGGTTCGAGCCGGTGCTCGAACGGCGCAGCCGGCCATGGCGTGCACTGGTCACGGTCATCGCTCCGTTCTGCTCTCGAGACACGCTTTCCCCTTTAACACCGAGTTGCTACCGAACTATCCCGGCGCCGAATTCGGCGCGCAGTGATGGAAATGTTACTTGTCGAAGCTGAAAAGACTGATCGACGTCAGGCGGTCACCACGCGTTCGATCCGCTGCAGCGCCTCCTCGAGCACCGGCCGCGGCGTGGCCAGATTGATGCGCACGAAGCCCGGAGCTCCGCAATCCGCGCCATTGGTCACCACGACGCGCGCCTCATCGGCGAGGTATGCGGCGACGGTCTCGGGAGCCTCCGGGCGCAGGCTGCCGAGGTTCGCCCATGCGAGGTAGGTCGCCTGCGGCGGCGTGTACCGCGCCTGCGGCAGCACGCGCGCCATGAACTCGGTGAACACGTCGACATTGCCCCGCAGGTATGCGGTCGTATCGGCGAGCCAGCCTCGGGCCCGAGTGAACGCGAGATCGGTGGCGAGCAGGCCGATCGAGCTGGGCTCGGGCTTCGCCGTCGCCATCTGCGCGACCGCTTCGGCGGAGGGGGCGATGACGCTCGCGCACTTGAGCCCCGGGATGTTCCACCCCTTCGACGCGGAAAGGGCCGTGTAGGTGTGCGAGGCGTGCAGCTCGCTCAGGCTGCCGTAGGCAACGAACGCCGGGCTGTCGGCGTAGCGCAGGGGGATATGGATCTCATCCGAGAAGACGATGCCGTGGTGACGGTCGACGATCTCGCCGAGCGCGACCGCCTCGGCCTCGGAGAGGAGCGCGCCCGTCGGATTGTGAGGATTGCACAGCAGCAGCAGCTTGCCGCCCTCGGCGAAGGCGCGGTCGATGCCGTCGAGGTCGTAGCGGTACGTCTCGCCCGGTTCGGTCGGCGCGAGCATGGGCACGGGAATGATCCGCCGGCCGAGCCATCCGAGAATCTGCAGGAACGGCATGTAGGCGGGCACGGGGACGATGATCGGCGAATCCTCGGGCACGCGCTGCCGCACAACGATCTCGAGACCGGTGAGCACGCTGGGCACCTCGATGAGTCGATTGCTGTCGATGGAAGCGCCGACGGAGTCCCGATACCAGTTCGCGAGGGCGGTGCGCTGCGATTCGATCACCGCGGTCGCGGGGTAGCCGGCGCCGCCGCTGAGCAGGAAGTCGGTGAGGCCGTCGGTGATCTCGGTCGCCACCGGGAAATCCATCTCGGCGACCCACATGGGGATCTGATCGGGCTGAACGTTCGACCATTTCACATTGCGGCGCTTGCGCAGTTCTGCGAGGTCGAGACTGTCGTAGGTCATTCGTCGTCTCCTGCCGATGATGGCCCGTGCGGGCTCTCTTCGAGCGTACACATCTCGATGCGAAAGGGCAGCGAAATCGCTCCCCGCGGGCTCCGAATATGAAAATGCCCGGCGAGCACACGCTCGAACCGGGCATTTCTGGCGGAGGCTAGGAGATTCGAACTCCTGGGACGGGGTTACCGCCCACTTGTTTTCAAGACAAGCTCCTTCGGCCGCTCGGACAAACCTCCGCCGAACAGTCTAACCAACCGAGTCGCGGCGGCCGGGCTCGGCACCAGGCGCACGCATCGGCAGGGCAGCGCGATCCGCCCCCGTGTTACCGTGAGGGGCACGCGCATTCTTCGGTGGTGCGCGGCCTTTCACAGGGAGAGATCAATGAAGATCGAACACATTTGGCCGGCCGCACTTCGCAAGCCTCTCGTCCCGGGTTACGATCACCCGCCATATGCCCAGGTGGTCGTGGCGACACGCGACAGCGGCGAGCGCTCGGTGCATATCGCCGGCACCTTCGGCACCTACAAAGACGGATCGATCGACGAGGGCGACATGGGCGCGCAGGTGCGGCAGGCGCACGAGAACATCCGCCTGTGCCTCGAAGAGATCGGCGGCACCGTCGAGAACCTCGTCCGCGTGAAGATCTACGTCACCGATATGGATCTCTACCTGAAGGAGGGCAACCCGGCCGAGATGGAGCTCGCGAAGCATGCGCCGGCCGCCTCGACCCTTGTGCAGATCGTGCGCCTGGCGAACCCGAAAGCACTCGTCGAGATCGAGGCGTACGCCGAGCTCGGCATCAAGGGGCAGCTGCTGCGCGAGACGCACAGCTGAGTCGAGGCCCGGCGGGGCCTAGCTGAGGTCGCCCGGCTCGGCGTCGGGGAAGCCGAGCTCCTTCGGGAAGCGGTACTTGAGCGCCGAGTAGAGGCCGCCCTCGTTCACCGCGCCGGTCACACGACCCGCGGCGGCCTTCACGTCGTCGGGCGCGTGCCCCATGGCGACCGCGTCGCCATGGCGATCCGCCCACTGCAGCATCGCGATGTCATTGTGCCCGTCTCCCGCGGCGAAGACCCGAGAGCGGTCGATCCCGAGACGCGCGCGCACGGTCTCGAGCGCACTCTGGTTGTTCACTCCGGCGGGCGCGATGTCGAG
>JBDIAD010000239.1:0-2935 GCA_039812205.1 Leucobacter sp. | reverse complement strand
CGTTGAGCGAACGGTATTCCTGTCTGGCGGCATAGACGACCCCGACCGCCGCGATGAGAATGAACACGTACCACTGCAGGGCATAGGAGAGATGCGGCCCCTCGTCCCGTTCGGGGCGAGTCGCCAGCACGCCGTGCGCCGCTTCCGGCGATTCGGAGACGAGCTGCCCGTATGCGCCGGTGTAGCTGTCGGCGTGCACTTCACCGGCAAGCCAGTCGAGATCGATACTGGGGATGGATCGCCCCGATGCGCTGCGGCCGTCGATGGCGGGTTCGCCCGCGCGCAGGCGGGCGCGAACGGCGACCTCGCCGCTCGGCGGCTGAGGGAGGGCCTCCGCGTCGACCCGATCGGTTCCTGCGATCTGCACCCATCCGCGATCGATGAAGAAGATCGAGCCGTCGTCGAGCCGGAGGGCTTGGATCACATTCGAGCCGACGCCGTCGGGGCCGGGGCGGTTGCGCGCGAGGAAGGGCTCGCCGACGTAGGTGCCGCGGGCCTCGACGGTCTGCCACTTGAGATCGTTCTCGTCGAAGAAGTCATGCCGGGGGAGTGCATCGGCGAGCGGGATCGCCGCCGAATCGTAGTTCGCGTCGATACGGGCGATCTCGGCCCGGGCCTCGGCGCGTCGCTCGAACTGCCAATTGCCGAGCCACACGCAGACGATCGAGAACACGACGAAGAGCGCGCCGTAGCCGATCCAGCGCCGGGTGGTGAGAAAGCCCCACCCGATCTGGCGCGCGTTCTCGGCGTCACCCGGTGCGACGGGGGGATCGGCGAGGGTGCGAGGGTTCGTCATGATGCTCCCGTGCCCGGCGAGGTGAGCCCGGAGGATGCGAGATCGGCGGATGCGAGATCGGCGATCGCCCGGACCTCGAGCGGAAACGATCGTGCCGCGAGAAATTCGCGCAGATACGCCAGGTGCTCCTCGCAGGCGAGCCAGGTCTTCCGTCGGTCATCGGGGTGGATCTTGGGGTTCCGCCAGAGGATCGCCCATGCCGCGGCCAGCTCGCATCCCGCGCGCGAGCAGGCGTACTGATGGACGGGCGCATCGGCGCCGAGTCGGATCACTGCGCGTCTCCCCGTGCGCGGCGCTCGGCCGGCGCGTCGACGATGATGGTCGTCTGGGAGGCGCTCTCCGGTCGCGCGGCCGGATGCGGATCCTCGAGCGCGAGAGGCGCTGGAGCTTCGGGCTGCTCACCACCCCGATGATCGTGCGCATTCGCAACGAGCACCGCGAAATAGGGCAGCACTACGGCGAGCGCGCCCACGAGGATGAGCCACAAGCCGCGCACGAAGAAGAGCGATGCGACGCAGAGCACGCGGATCGACATGGCGATGAAGTACATGCGCATCCGATGCGAGCGATCGGCCGAGGGGTTCACCCCGACAGACGTCACATCGTACTCATTCGCCACAGCTCAAGGGTACTCCGCCTGGCACGCACTAGGCTGGGCGATAACCAGGCGAGCAAAGGAATCCCAGTGAGCACTCCACGTACCGTTCTCGTGACCGGCGGCAACCGCGGCATCGGATTCTCGATTGCCGAGCGCATGATCGCGGACGGCCATCGCGTCGCGGTGACCTCACGATCCGGCGAGGGACCTGCGGGCGCGCTGACGGTGCGCGCGGAGATGTCCGATGCGGCATCGATCGACGCCGCGTTCTCCGAGGTCGAGGCGCAGCTGGGGCCCGTGGAGGTGGTGGTCGCGAATGCCGGCATCACGCGGGACACGCTGCTGCTGCGCATGAGCGAGGAAGAGTTCACCGAGGTGATCGACACGAATCTCACGGGGACCTTCCGCGTGGTGAAGCGCGCCGCGAAGGGACTGCTCAAGGGGCGTTTCGGCCGAGTGATCCTGATCTCGAGCGTGGTGGGGCTCTACGGATCGCCGGGGCAGATCAATTACGCGTCGTCGAAGGCCGCGCTCGTCGGGTTCGCCCGATCTCTCACCCGAGAGCTCGGCTCCCGCGGAATCACGGCGAATGTGATCGCCCCCGGCTTCATCGAGACCGATATGACCGCTGCGCTGCCCGAAGAGCAGCAGAAGAAGTACCTGGATTCGATTCCGGCGGGCCGCTTCGGGCGGGTCGACGAGATCGCCGCTGCGGCGTCGTGGCTCGCGGGCGACGAGGCCGCGTACATCTCGGGCGCGGTGATCCCGATCGACGGCGGCCTCGGGATGGGGCACTAGCCGCGCGCTTCGGGCCTCGAGCGGGTCAGACTGCGAGCGGCAGCCGATCCAGCAGCTCGATCACCTGCGAGAGATCTTGCTCGATCGAGACATCGGCCTGCTCTCGCACGATCGGTTTCGCGTTGAACGCGATGGAGAGCCCTGCGACGGCCATCATCTGGAGGTCGTTCGCACCGTCGCCGATCGCGACGGTGTGCGCGAGGGGAATGCCCGCCTCCTCGGCCCATTCGCGCAGCGCCGCGGCCTTCGCCGCCGCCTCGACGATGTCGCCCTGCACCTCTCCCGTGAGCGCCCCGTCACGCACGACGAGACGATTGGCCCGCCAGCGATCGAGGCCGAGATCCTCGGCGAGCGGATCGAGCACCTCGTGGAATCCGCCCGAGACGACGCCCACGAGACCGCCGCGCGCGTGCACCGCCGAGATCAGCTCGGAGATGCCCGGGGTGAGCCTGATCCGGGCGTAGGTGTCGGCGAACACGCGATCGGGAGTCCCGGCGAGCGTTCCGACGCGTTCGCGCAGGCTCTGCGCGAAGTCGAGCTCGCCGCGCATGGCGCGCTCGGTGACGGCCGCTACCTGCTCGCGAGTCCCTGCGGCCTCGGCGATGAGTTCGATGACCTCGTCTTGAATGGTCGTGGAATCGCAGTCGAGAACAACAAGTGGCCGCACCGTGGAAACGCTCATGCCTCAAGCTTAGGAGTTAACCACGGCCGACGAAGGGCATGCCCTGCGCCATGATGGTGAG
>JBDIAD010000238.1:0-2941 GCA_039812205.1 Leucobacter sp. | reverse complement strand
ACGGCAACGGGAAGATACGGGAGCGGACACCAGCGGAGTCTTTGTGACTTTGCTCCATCTGGGAGAGTCGAATGTGTTTCTGCTTCGGGTGGTATGCAACATGATTTTGCATTCCGGGAGAATCGAGTATCGTCTCTGTCAACACTGTGAATGCAGTGCGAGCATTCGGTGAACGTTTCGATGGGGTGAACCGGGGGAAGAGAATGCAGAAGCCAGGCGACCACTCGGCGACCGCTGAGGGCGTCGCTCGCGAGGAGGCGAGCTGGTGCGAGGCGGTGCGGGCGAGCCCGAAGTCGCCCGAGGGGCGCGAGGCGTTCCATCAGCTGTACACGCGACACCGGGGCGCCGTACTCGCGCAGGCGCTCAGCACGGTCGGAACGCCGCATGTCGCCGAAGACCTCGTCTCCGAGGTCTTCACGAAGATGTTGCGCGCGCTCTCGAACGGTGCAGGGCCGACCTCATCGGTGCTCGGCTACCTCCTCGTCTCGCTGCGGTGCGAGGTGATCCGCGTCGGTCAGATCGACGCTCCGGTGCGAACGACGGCTCCCGAGCTCCTGAGTGATCTCTTCACCGAGGCCGTGCCCGACATCAGCGAGGGAGTATCGGAGCGCGACCAGATCCTGCGGGCCTTCGCCGGTGTTCCCGGCGACGCGCGTCGCGTGCTGTGGCTGGTGGATGTCGAGCAGCTCGCAACCGCGGAGGCCGCCGAGCACATCGGCGTGACCCCGACCGCGCTGCGGGTGCAACTGCATCGGGCACGGAAGAAGCTCGCGACGAAGTTCTTGCAGCAGTACGTCGAGGTTCCGCGCGGCGACTGCGCCTCGACCGCGAGGCTGCTCGCCGAACATGTGCGGTCGAATCTGAAGCGGGCGGATCTCGCCCGGGTCGAGTCGCACCTCGAGGTCTGCGAGAGTTGCGCCCTGCAAGAGCGGCGACGGCGTTCGTTGCAGGCGGGGCTCCGTCTGGTCGTCGGCCCGCTGCTCATCGGCGGTGGCGCGGCCGGCGGCATCGCCCTGCTCGGGGGAGGCACGTCGGCCTCGGCCGTCACGAGTGTCGCGGGGGCGCAGGTGGCGGGAAAGTCGGTGCTGCTGCGCGGTGCGGCTCTGGTCGCCGGTCTGGCAGCCAGCTCCGCGCTGGTCATCGCAGGGGTGGTGTGGCTTCTTCCGTCGGGAGGAACGGCGCCGCAGCCGCAGCCCAGCACCTCCGGCGTGAGCGTGGGCTCCGAGGAGGCCGATGGTTCCGCGGGTCATGCGGCCCCGACGCCCATCGATGACGGCACCGTGGACCAGCGAGCGGGGCAGCCGCCGCGGGTTCCCGGTGACGATGCGACGCCTCGCTGGAAGTTGGTTCCCTAGGCGCGCGGGGCGCGCCGCGGAGCACCGTTCTCGTTGTTTTCGCGAATACGTGTAACAACATCGCGATCTTCGGGTCTTTATTTACTGATTGGGGAAACTCATGCGCGGGGGCGGATGGGGGGAAAGGGGAACGACCATGGTGGTGACGCATCGCTCGCGGCGGCGGTCATTCGTGCAGACGAGTCTGCGCGGCGGAGGACGGAAGATCGCGGCCTCTGCGCTGGCACTCGCGCTCGCGTTCGGATTAGCGCCGGCGACGGCCTCCTGGGCCGTGCCCGTGGACGCGCCACCGGCGACTCCCGACACGAGTCAGACCGAGGACGGCACCGGTTCGGGCGCCCCGCTCGCCGACGGGGCGCCGGCCTCCGACGGCCAGGTCGTCACGCCGCTCGACGCGCCGGCGATCGCGCCGCTCGCCGGTGATCAGGCGTCGCTGTCGCTCACGCTCGACCAGGTCACCGGCACCGTGCCGTTCCAGGCCGACGACAGTCCGGGACACGACTCCGGTCCCGGCAACACGATCATCCGCACGAACGACACGATCACCTACAACCTGGGCATCCGCTACGAGGGCGACGATCAGACCGCCCCGACGGTGACCTTCGAGCTGCCGCGCGGGCAGCAGCTGCTGCAGCTGCCTCCGTACTGCCTCGCCGGTTCGAGCGTGGATCCGGCGACGCTGCCCGCACCTGCATCGCCGCTCACCGCAAGCTCCTGGCAGTCGCTGCCGCGTCAGACGGTGACCTGCGTGCTGGAAGACCAGACCATGGGCACCTCCTTGAACTACGCGTTCATCGCGCAGGTGCGTTCCGAGGTGCCCAACGGCACCGTGATGGACGAGGTGACCTTCGAGGTGACCTCGGATCAGGTCGCCGATCCGGCGACGGTAGCACCGGAGCAGGTGACGGTGTCCGCCGCGGCGAACTACGATCTGTCGAAGCGGATCGACTCTCAGGACCCGGATAAGGGCTGGAGCTGGCAGACCACTGCCGCCTGCCCGTCTCCGCGCTCAGGCGAGGCCTGCCAGACGGTGATCTATCCGCTTACGATCACGACGCCGGCGGGCGGCAAGGGGTCGACCCCGCTTGTGGGCAACATCAGCTTCGTGGAGAATCTCGATCCCGAGTCCTTCTACGGGGCAGAGGTGTGGGCGCAGATGGTCGCTTCCGCCGGTTCTGTCGCCGACGCAAAGGAGAAGTACGCGCCGCAGTACCGCGGCTGGACCAGGATCACCTCCGGGAACGGTAGCCGAGCGAACCTTCCGTACGGCGGCTTCTCCATGGGAGGCTACGCAACGGAGGCGAACTCGGTGCGGGAGAGCGGCGTGATCACCGCAGCCGGGGCAGAGCGGGGCGAGCCCACCCTGCTCACCATCTCCGGTATGGATACGACGGGAATCACCGTTCCTTCGACCACCGGAAACGGCAATGCGCTTCCGGCCAATCTCGGCTTCGTGGCCTCCTTCGAGCTTTCCATCGCCGTTCCCCAGGCGGCCATCGTCGAGTTCGGGGGAGAAAGCAGCGGCGGCTCCTTCGCCATCGAGACGCACAACGAATTCACCGATTTCACGGCCACGGCCCTCGACG
>JBDIAD010000237.1:0-2941 GCA_039812205.1 Leucobacter sp. | reverse complement strand
CTGGCAGGTCACGCACGCGAAGACCGCCGCCAAGCTCGTCGTCTCGCTCTTCGAGGTCTTCCACGACTCGGCGCACGAGCTCGGCGTCGATCCCGGACTCATCAAGGACGGCGTCGAGGCGCATCTGCAGGAGCTGCTCGCCGAGCAGATCGACCTCCTCGGCGACGGGCACACGCTCGTGCGCCGCGAGTACATGACGGCCATCGGGCCGGTGGACATCCTCGCCCGCGACGAGAACGGCGCCTCGGTGGCCATCGAGATCAAGCGGCGCGGCGAGATCGACGGCGTCGAGCAGCTCACCCGCTACCTCGAGCTCATGAACCGCGACCCGGTGCTGGCGCCGGTGCAGGGGGTGTTCGCCGCGCAGGAGATCAAGCCGCAGGCGCGCACGCTCGCCGAGGATCGCGGGATCCGCTGCCTCATCCTCGACTACGACTCCATGCGCGGCATGGAGGACACGAACCGGCTGTTCTGACGATCTGACCGACGATCTAACCGGCCTCGCGCGCCGCGGCGTCGGCGGTCTCCGCAGTGCCGGCGAGCCCCGCGAGGATGATCGCGATGCCGCGGTCGAACGAAGCCTGCTGCTCGACCCGCGCCGCCACCTCCTCGGGAAGCGCGAGCGCCCCGGCCTCGATCGCCGCGAGCCGCGTCTGCGTCGACTGGGTGTGCCCGTAGATGAAGTGCAGCAGGGTGCGCGCGCCGTCCTCTCCCGCCAGCTCGACGAACTGCGCCTCGACCGCGAGGCCTCCGAGCCGGTAGGCACTCGCGGTCGCCACGACCTCGGCGCCGTCGCGCACGGAGGTGAGGGCCACGCGCAGTGACGAGCTCAGGATCCTGAGGTCGCCCCCGCGCACCTCGCGCACGATCTCATCGGCCATCAGCGCGAGCAGCGTCTGCTTGTCGGGCACATGATGGTAGAGCGCGCTCGGCTGCACGTCGAGGTGCGCCGCGACCCGCCGCATCGAGCAGAACTCGAGCCCGTTCGCGTCGAGCACGCGCAGCGCCGCCGCGATGACATCGGCACGGCTGTTGCGCATGCCTTCAGACTAGCGCTAGCCTGAACACCGTTCACATGAACACTGTTCAGGTTGGGGATCGCGACAGCCGATCCCACCTCTCCCCGCCCCGAGGAACCGCATGACACAGCTCGACTCCGACACGCCCTCCGACGCTGCGACGAACATCCCTGCCGCGCCCGCACCTCTCACCGCCGCACCCCGCCGCACGCGTCGGCCCGTCGCCGATATCGCGCTCATCGCCGTGTTCGCCGCGCTGATCGCTGCCTGCTCGGTCATCGCGATCCCCATCGGCCCGGTGCCGGTCACCCTGCAGACCTTCGCCGTGCTGCTCGCGGGCGCCGTGCTCGGCGCGAGTCGCGGATTCTTCGCCGTGCTGCTCTACCTCGCCATCGGCGCGATCGGGCTTCCCGTCTTCGCCGGCGGCCTGGCCGGTCTCGCCCCCTTCGCAGGCCCCACCGTCGGCTATCTCGTGAGCTTCCCGCTCGCGGCGTTCACCACGGGCCTCCTGGTGCGCGCGCTCCCCCGCCGCGGCATCGCCGGCAGCACGGCCGCGGTCTTCGGCGCTGCCCTCGTGAGCACCGCCCTGATCACGTACCCGCTCGGCATCGCGGGTCTCGCCTGGCGCGCGGGGCTCGACCTCGGCGCGGCATTCGCCGTGAACCTCGCGTTCGTCCCCCTCGACCTCGTGAAGATCGTGCTCGTCGCCGTCGTCGCGACGACCGTGCACCGGGCGTTCCCGACGCTGCTTCCCGGCCGAGCGGCCGCGGCCCCGACTCCGGCTCCAGCCGCGCGCAGACGCGAGCCCTAGTCGATCCCGGGAGCGAACGCATGATCGAACTCTCCGGTGCCTCGGTCGCGGTCGCCGATACGACCGGGGGGCGGAGGATCATCCTCCACCCGCTCCGCCTGCGCCTCGCCGAACCGCGCATCGCGCTGATCGGCTCGAACGGCTCGGGGAAGTCGACCATTGCGCGGCTGCTCAACGGACTCATCGCACCGACGACGGGGCGTGTGGGCGTCACTCCCCCCGGCGCCCCGCGCACCCTCGACACCGTTCGAGATGGCCCGGCCGTTCGCCGCAGCGTCGGCTTCGTCTTCACGAACCCCGCGGCCCAGCTCGTCATGCCCACGGTTCTGGAAGACGTCGCGCTCTCGCTGCGCCGCCGCTTTCCACGCGCCCGCGAGCGGGAGGCGGAGGCGCGCCGCGCGCTCGAGCGCTTCGGAATCTCGGATCTCGCCGATCGCAGCGTCCACGACCTCTCGGGCGGACAGCAGCAGCTGCTCGCCCTGGCGAGCGTCCTCGCCACGAATCCGGCGGTCGTCGTGGCGGACGAACCGACGACACTGCTCGATCTGCGCAACAGCCGGATGATCGCCGACGCGCTCTGCGGGCTCGAGCAGCAGCTCGTCATCGCCACGCATGATCTCGAACTCGCCGCGCGCTGCGATCGGGTGCTCGTGATCGACGGCGGTCGCGTCGTGCACGACTCGGCGAGCGATGCCGCGACGCTCGGGGCCGGCGCCGTCGACGCCGCCATCGACCGATACCGGAGCTCGCAGTGAGCGCGGGCCTGCGGTGAACACCGGCACTCGGCTCGGCCCGCTGCATCGCCTGAGCCCGGGACCGAAGCTGCTCGGCCTCATCGCGCTCGGCATCGCGACCGCGCTCACACCCGGGTGGGCGTCCGCACTCGCGTTTCTCGCACTCGGAGTCGCGCTCGCCGCGCTCTCGGGCATGGGCGCGCGCGCCGCCGGGCGCCTCGGACTCGGCTTCGCACCCGTCGCGGCACTGCTCTTCGCCTTCCAGGCCTGGCAGCGCGGCCCCGCGATCGCCACCGAGGTCGTCGCCGAGCTGCTCGCGCTCATCTTCGCGGCGAGCGCGGTGACCGCGAGCACGCGGGTGAGCGATCTGCTCGACA
>JBDIAD010000236.1:0-2950 GCA_039812205.1 Leucobacter sp. | reverse complement strand
CTGCTGCACCTGCGCATTCCGGTCGGCCGGAACCTCCACAAACTCGAGCAGACGATACCACGCGTTGTCATACCGCGGATCGCCGTTAAACGTCCCCCCGCCCCCGCCACCGTCCGTCACGAGGTAGTCCGGCCGCAGCATCTTCTTGCCAGCCGAATGTTCGGTCCCCAGCGGGTTGGACGAGTTGTCCCGAGGAATGTTGTTCAGATTGTCCATCAGCGAGATCCGCGCCGTCAGCAGATGCGGACCAAACAACGTCAGCGACATCAGCTCCGTCGCCGAGACCAGTTGCAGGTCGACGAGGCGAACCGAGAACCACACGGCTCCGATGAGCACCACCAGAATGGCGAGCAGGCGTCGAACTGCGTGCGATCGCGAGCCGGCCATCGATTCTCCTCGGGTGTGCAGATGATCCGCGCGACGGCGCTCAGTGCGTGATCGGCGCGGGAAGCTTGCCCTCCCACGGTACTGGCGTTGTCGTCTGCGGAACGTCAGGCGCGGCGGGTGTTCCCTGGTTCCTCGCGACGAGGAGGCCCCCCGCGTCGACGACGGGGAGGTTCTCGAGCGTCGAGTTCGCGATGAGATTGTTCTGCACCGCGCTCGTCCGCGGCGCGAGGTCGCCCGAGATCGAGCCGTCGCTCAGTCGCAGGGTCGCCGGGGTGGAGTTCTGCACCATGCCGAGCGCCGCGGCGTTCTCGGCGAGATTCTGCGGGGAGGCGAGCTTGTCGAGATTCTGCGAGAGCACGCGCTCGACCCGGAGGAGGTCTCGCTGCTCCACCTCGAGGGCGCGGCTTTCGTAGGCGCCGCGAGAGACGACGATGCTCAGTCCGAGCTGTGTCGCGAGGATCCCCAGCACGACCAGGACCGCGGTGAGTCCGCCGGCGAGCGCACTGGGCTTGCGCGCGCGCCGGGTCGCCGGCGCCTCGACCGCGCGCAGATGGGTACCGGTCGGCCGGCGTTCGGGCTGCGACAGGCTCTGCGCCTGCATGACCGCTCGATCGAGGGGCACGGTGCTGTTCGCGCTCATCCGGGGATCCTCACTCGTTCTGCCGCCCGCAATCTCACGGGTATCGCACGGGGGTTTCTGGCTCGCTCGGCCTCGGTGGCCTGCTCGGCCCCGCGGGTGAGGAGCCGGAACTCGGGCTGATGCTCGGGCAGCTCCACGGGAAGCCCGCGCGGAGCCGTGCTCCGGCTGCGCTCGGCGAGCTCGCGCTTCACCAGGCGGTCCTCGAGAGACTGGTACGACATCACGACGATGCGCCCGCCGAGCGCAAGCCCCGACATCGCCGCGGGTATCGCGGTTTCGAGTGCCGCGAGCTCGGCGTTCACCTCGACCCGCAGGGCCTGGAATACTCGCTTCGCCGGGTGCCGCTTGGCGCTCACGGCCGCGGGAGTCGCCTCCTGCAAGATATCGACGAGCTGCCCGCTCCGCGTGATGGGCGCGGTCTCGCGGGCCTGCACGATCGCCCGCGCATAGCGTCCGGCGAGCGGCTCCTCGCCGTAGCGTTCGAAGATCGCGCGCAATCGGCCCTCGGAAGCGGTTGCGAGAATCTCCGAGGCCGTGACCCCCGACTGCTGGTTCATCCGCATGTCCAGCGGCGCATCCTGCGCGTACGCGAATCCGCGATCGGCCTCGTCCAGCTGCAACGAGCTCACGCCGAGGTCGAGCAGGACGCCGTCGACCGCGTCGACTCCGTAGGAGCGGATCGCGCTGCCGATCTCGTCGTAGACCGCGTGCACGGGCACGAACCGATCGCCGAATTCGTGCAGCCTCCGCGCGGCGAGCTCGTGGGCCTGCGGATCCCGATCGATCCCGATCACGGTCAGCCCCGCGTGGGCGCGGAGCAGGGCCTCGGTATGGCCGCCCATTCCGAGTGTGCCGTCGACGATGACCGCCTCCGGCCGATCTGCGACGGGGGCCAAGAGCTCCAGGCAGCGCTCGAGCATCACCGGCGTGTGAAGCGTCGCCGGATCGGGTGCTGCTGCGCTGCTCGAGGTCTCAGTCATAGGCGGTATCGGTCATGGCCGCGGAAGCGGTGCTCCTGGTTCCTCGTCAGCCCACCTGCCGCCGGGGAAGTGCGTCAGGGTGGTGGACGAGAAGCCACAGGCACCGGCTAGAACATGCCCGGGATCACCTCCTCCTCGATATCGGCGAAGGTGTTCTCCTGCTCGGCCAGGTAGGCCTGCCAGGCTTCGGCATCCCAGATCTCGGCGCGACTGCCCGCGCCGATGACCGCGAGCTCGCGGTCGAGCCCGGCGTACTGCCGGAGCGCGGTGGGAATGGTGACCCGCCCCTGCTTGTCAGGGGTCTCGTCGTGGGCGCCCGAGAGGAACACGCGCAGGTAATCGCGGCCCTGCTTCGAGGTGATGGGCGCCGAGCGCAGCCGCTCGTGCATCTGTGCGAACTCCTGCTCGCTGAAGACGTAGAGGCAGCGCTCCTGGCCTCGGGTCATCACGAGGCCATCGGCGAGCTCGTCGCGAAATTTCGCGGGGAGGATCAGTCGGCCTTTTTCGTCCAGGCGCGGGGTGAAGGTGCCAAGAAACATGTGGCTCTCCCTCCGCGTGCGATCGGCGATGTTCCGGTGCGCCGTAACCGTCGGTCACATGGACTGCAGCACCAGTGTCACCACACTACTCCACTTCCCTCCACTTTCTACATCTTTTCTCCACTTTCCGCACAATATCCCCCACCGCCCGCCCGGACCGGGCGTACCGCTCCCCTCGCCTTCGCGGTGCGATCGGCTGATGAGTGCGAATCGGGCTGACGTTTTCGCCGGGAATGTCGGCCCGATTCGCACTCATCAGCCGAGTCCGCGGAGCACGCACTCCGCCCTGGAATACGAAAGCCCCCGGAATACGAGAGCCCCAGAAACACGAAAACCCCGGAGACGGTGTCTCCGGGGTTCGATGCTGCGGGCGCGGGGCTCGGTCTAGCGGTCGCCGTCCATGC
>JBDIAD010000235.1:0-2952 GCA_039812205.1 Leucobacter sp. | reverse complement strand
GCCCCCGAGTATCGATCAAGATTTCTGGAGGGGCCTGTGAGCGAACTCACGCTGCTGGCGCTGCGCTTCGGCTTCCTGCTGCTGCTGTGGCTCTTCATCTTCTCGATCGTCTACGCGCTGCGCAGCGATCTCTTCGGCGCGCCCGTGCGCCGCATGCAGTCGAACGACGCGACGGGCACGGCCTCTCCGGCCCCCGGCAGCGCGCCGGCCGCGGCGCCCATCACCCCGAGCGGCGGGGCCCTGCCGAGCGCGGGCGGCGCCGCCGTTGCGCGCAACCTCGTCATCACTTCGGGAAGCGCAGCGGGCACGTCCATCCCGCTCGAAGACGAGTTCATCACCATCGGCCGCTCGAGCGACTCCACGCTCGTCATCGTCGACGAATTCACCTCCACCCGCCACGCCCGCCTCGCGCGCAACGGCTCGCAGTGGATGCTCACCGATCTCGACTCCACGAACGGCACCCGCCTCGCGGGCGCCCGCGTGACGGGCACCGTCGCCGTTCCGACCTTCACCCCGATCACGATCGGCACGACCACCTTCGAGCTGAGGCCCTGAGCGTGGCGCTCGGCTTCCACAGCGCACTCGGCAGTCATGTCGGCATGGTGCGCTCGAACAACCAGGACTCCGGTTTTGCCGGAAACCGGTTGTTCCTCGTCGCCGACGGCATGGGCGGGCACGCCGGTGGCGACGTCGCCTCGGCGATCACCGCGCGCGCGATGGCCCGCACGGATCCGGGAGCGGAGGCCGCGCGCCTGGCCCGGGAATCGGGCGAGACCGTGCCGCAGGATCCGCGATCCGCACCCCCGCACGATCCCGGGGAGGCGACCCGCGCCCTCAGAACCGCCCTCCTGAAGGCGAACAACCAGTTGCGCGCGGCCGTCGACGATCGGCCCGAGCTCTCGGGCATGGGCACGACCTTCACCGGCTTCATGACGGTCGGCGATCAACTCGCGCTCGCGCACATCGGCGATTCGCGGCTGTACCTGCTGCGCGGCGGCAAGCTCGCGCAGATCACCAAGGATCACACCTTCGTGCAGCGCCTCGTCGACAGCGGGCGGATCACCGAGGAAGAGGCGAAGACGCATCCGCGGCGCTCCGTGCTGATGCGCGTGCTCGGCGACGTCGACTCGAGCCCTGAGATCGACACCGAGGTGCTCGATACGCAGGTCGGCGACGTCTGGCTGCTGTGCAGCGACGGCCTGTGCGGCTACGTCGAGGACCACGACATCGAGAAGATCATGCTGCGCCGCACCTCGCTGCAGGGCGCGATCGACGGCCTCATCGACAAGTCGCTCGCGCACGGGGCCCCCGACAACGTCACCGCGGTGCTCGTGGAGACCGTCGCCGAACCCCTCGCGCTCGCGGATCTTCCCGGCCCCCGCTTCGTCGGCTCGGCCACCACCGAGGTCGACGAGGAAGAATCCGCGCTGCCCACCGAGCGCGTCCGCCTCGGGCGCCGCCGCAGCATCCGCCGGGCGCAGCCCGTGGAGGAGAGCCACTTCGAGCCCCGCGTCGACGAGTACCTGAAAGAGCTCATCGCCGAGACCAGGCGCCGCAACCGTCGTCGCCGCATCTTCTGGGCGCTCGGCCTGGTCGCGATCATCGCCGCGATCGTGGGCGCCCTCACGCTCGGCTATCAGTGGACGCAGACCCGCTACTACGTCGGCACCGACGGCACCACGGTCATCATCTACCGCGGCATCCCGCAGTCGATCGGCTCGTTCTCGTTCAGCTCGGTCGCCGAAGACACCGGCATCCCGCTGAGCTCGCTCGACGGGCTCGAGCGCCGCCAGGTCGAACGCACGCTCGGCGCCGGATCGGTGTCGGAGGCGCGCGACATCGTGCTGCGATTGGGGGCCCCGTGAGTCGCCCGACCGTCGAGAGCACGCGCACCAGCGAGACGGTGCTGCAGCGCATCACCGCGATCCGAGCGCCGCGCCTGCTGCGCGGCATCGAGCTCGCCCTCCTGATCTTCGCGATCGCGATCGGCGTCATCGCCGTGATCGTGATCGACCTCACCGTGCTCGAGACGCCCACGATGACGCTCGTGCCCACCGGCGCGCTCTACGCGGCCTCGCTGCTCGCCCTGCACATCGTCATCCGCTTCAGGGCGCCCGACGCCGACCCGCTCATCCTGCCGATCGCCGCCGCTCTCAACAGCATCGGCATCGCGATGATCTACCGCCTCGATCTCGCCTGGGGGCTCAGCGGCTGGGGCGCCGCGTCGATCCGTCAGCTCGTGTGGGCGAGCATGGCGATCGTGATCGCGATCATCACGCTCGTGGTGATCCGCAATCATCTCGTGCTCTTCCGCTACACCTACATCATGGGACTCGGCGCGGTCGTGCTCCTGCTGCTGCCCATGCTGCCGTTCATCGGCGCCGAGCTGAACAACGCACGGGTGTGGATCTCCATCGGCGCGTTCTCGTTCCAGCCCGGCGAGGTCGCCAAGATCCTGCTCGCGATCTTCTTCGCCGGCTACCTCGTGCACAACCGCGACGCGCTGTCGATGGTGGGCAAGAAGTTCATGGGGATCCGCTTCCCCCGCGGGCGCGACCTCGGGCCGCTGCTCGCCTTCTGGATCTTCGCGATGATCGTGCTCATCTTCCAGCGCGATCTCGGCACCTCGCTGCTCTACTTCGGGCTCTTCCTGTCGATGCTCTACATCGCGACCGGTCGCACCGGATGGATCGTGCTGGGCGTCGGCCTCTTCCTCGTGGGCGGCCTCGTCGCGAGCCAGCTGCTCGACTACGTGGGCCTGCGCTTCAAGAACTGGCTCGACCCCTTCGCCGATCCGCTCGGCAAGAGCTATCAGCTGGTGCAGGGGCTCTTCGGCATGGCGAACGGCGGCATGACCGGCACGGGGCTCGGACAGGGCTTCCCGGGCGATACGCCGCACGCCGACAGTGACTACATCTTCGCGAGCCTGGGCGAGGAGCTCGGGCTAGATCG
>JBDIAD010000234.1:0-2966 GCA_039812205.1 Leucobacter sp. | reverse complement strand
AAGGGGGTGACCAGCGCGACCAGCACCTGGCCGAAGGGGTTCTCTACAGTCGTCACCGTACTAGGCTACCGCGCTCATTCTGTGCGGACCACGTTTCTCGTGCGGGCCGCGGGCCGGAGGGGGTGGATCACGTCGTGCGGACCCGTTCCCAACGCTCGAAGCGGTAGCGAGTCCCCGAGCTCGAGGTCAGCGTCTCGCCCCCCTCGACGAGGGCGAACTCCGGCCCGATCTCGGGGGCGAAGGTATCGGCGCCCTCGATGTCGAGGTCGAGCCGGGTGACGCACAGCACATCGGCGATCGGCATGGCCTCGCGGTAGAGCTGGCCGCCGCCCATCACCCAGACCGTCGCGGGTCGGGGTGCGCCGTCGGCGACGGCGGCATTCGCGGCGGCGATGAGCGCGGCGTCGAGCGAGGTCACGACGCGCGCGCCGGGGGCATCGGCGCTGGCATTGCGGCTGACCACGATGTTCTCGCGCCCCGGCAGCGGCCTGAAGCGTTCGGGCAGCGACTCCCAGGTGCGGCGCCCCATGATGACCGGGGCGTTCATGGTGATGCGCTTGAAGTTCGCGAGATCCTCCGGAACGTGCCACGGCATCGCGTTACCGCGGCCGATCGCGCCGTCACTCGCCTCGGCCCAGATCATGCCGATGCGCGGGCGTGAACCGCTCGCGGCGGCGCTCATACCGCCACCGGGGCCTTGATGCCCGGGTGGTGCTGATAGTCCACGAGCTCGAAATCGTCGAAGTCGTAATCGAAGATGCTGTCTCTGGGATGCAGCACGAGCCTCGGATACGGGAAGGGCTCGCGACCGAGCTGCTCGCGCACCTGCTCGACGTGGTTGTCGTAGATGTGGCAGTCGCCGCCCGTCCAGATGAATTCGCCCGGCTCCAGGCCGGTCTGCTGCGCCACCATGAGCGTGAGCAGCGCGTACGACGCGATGTTGAAGGGCACCCCGAGGAACATGTCTGCGGAGCGCTGGTAGAGCTGGCAGCTGAGCCTGCCGTCGGCTACGTAGAACTGGAAGAACGCGTGGCACGGCATCAGCGCCATCTCATCGAGCTCGGCGACGTTCCATGCCGAGACGAGATGGCGCCGCGAGTCGGGGTTCGAGCGGATCTGCTCGATCACCTGCGTGATCTGGTCGATGTGCTCGCCGCCGGGTGTCGGCCAGGAGCGCCACTGCACGCCGTAGACGGGGCCGAGATCGCCGTTCTCGTCCGACCACTCGTCCCAGATCGTAACGCCGTGATCGCGCAGGTACTGCGTATTGCCCTCGCCTCGGAGAAACCACAGCAGCTCGTAGGCCACGGACTTGAAGTGCACGCGCTTCGTGGTGATGAGCGGGAAGGACTCGGCGAGGTCGAAGCGGATCTGCCTGCCGAACAGGCTCCGCGTACCGGTGCCGGTGCGATCGCCCTTGGGCGTGCCGTGCTCGAACACTTCGCGCAGCAGATCCTCGTACGGAGTGGCAATCTCACCGGTCATGCTGGCCATTCTAGCGAGTGGCGCCCGCGGCCCTGCCCGCCGCGCGATGCCTCGCGATGGCCTCCCGCATCGCCTGCCTCGCGCGCTTGCGGTCGCCGCAGGCGTCGTACACGATGCCGAGCCGGGCCCACGACTGCCAGCGCTCGGGATCGGCCTCCGCTTCGGCCCGATACCGCGCGAAGGCCTCGTTCGCCGACGAGCGATCCGCTTTGCCGCGCGCCGTGGCCTCGCCGAGATCGTCGGGCAGCTGGTCCGCCGCATCGAGCGCGTCGACGAGCTTCGTGGAGTTCGCTCCGAAGACGATCTCGCGAATCAGCGCCCATGCCCCGATCAGCGGCAGCACGAGCAGCGCGACCCCGATCGTGATCGCGAGCGGCGTCCCCGACGACAGCAGCGCAACGGCGCGCACACCGGCGAAGACGAAGTAGAGCACGAGCAGCGCCCCCATGATGCAGACGCCCGCAATGGCGCGCGAACGGGCGCTCATGCGCTCTCGGCCCCGATCCCGAGGAGTCGATCGAGCCCGACGGTGAGCCCCTCGGCCGCGCCGATCCCTTCGAGCGCGGCGCGGATGCCCGCGCGGTACGAGTCGCTCGAGTGCGTGTCGTGCGTGATCGAGAGCACCTCGCCGCTGCCGCCGAAGCGGACCTCCTGCTTGGCGATCACTCCCGACAGGCGCAGGCTGTGCACGGGGATCCCGGCGATGAGCTCGCCGCGCGCCCCCTGCTCGGCGAACGGGGCCTCGATGGCGTCGAGCCCCCTCGCGTCGCGGGCCCGGGCGATGAGCTCGGCGGTGCGCACCGCCGTGCCGCTCGGGGAGTCGACCTTCTTCGGGTGGTGCGACTCGATGATCTCCACGCTGTCGAAGTAGGGGGCGGCCATCGTCGCGAGCGCCGTGCCGAGCACGGACCCGAGCGAGAAGTTCGGCACCACGATCGCGGCACTGCCGGGGATCTCGTCGATGAGCCGCTGCAGCGACTCCAGACGAGCCGCCGACCAGCCGCTCGTGCCGATGATGACCCGCTGCCCGCGACGCAGCGCGCGCGTCACGATCTCGGGCGAGGCGTCAGGGTGGCTCACGTCGAAGAGCACCTGCGCGTCCGCCCCGGCCTCGGGCCCCGAGGCGCTGCTGAGCTGGGCCCCGAGCGTGAAGGCTGGATGTTCCTCGATGATCTGGCACACCAGGGACCCGAGCCTGCCCCTCGCACCAGCGACTGCGACTACCGACATGCGTCTTAGCGTACTCGCGCCGGCTGGAGCGAGCTGTGCTCCACGTCCCCGACGGCGACGATCGAGATCGGCTGCGCCGCGAGCATGCCCGCGATGGCACGGATCTCGGACGCGGTCACCGCCCGGTAGCGCTCGAGCGAGGCGTCGAGCGAGAAGAGTTCGCCGCTGCCGAGCTCGGCTCGAGCGAGGCGCCCCATGCGGGTGTCGCTGTCCTCGAGCGCGAGCGCGGCAGAGCCCGCGATCTGCCCGAG
>JBDIAD010000233.1:0-2976 GCA_039812205.1 Leucobacter sp. | reverse complement strand
CGACCAGTTCGCGCACCTGCTCCGCCCCTGAGGCGGGATCGCTCACCTTGAGTCGAACTGCGCCGGTGCGGATGACCGATCGCCCCTGCTGCGAAACGTCGACGGTGTCGGCGCCGATCTCCCCGCCGCCGAGCATCGTGCTCGTATCCCGCGCGGATTCGGGGGCGCCGAGCGAGCTCGGCGAGAAATCTGCGGAGCCCGATCCGCCCCCTGAACTGCAGGCGGCGAGCGGCAGGATGAGCATCGCCGCGAGGGCGAGCGCGGCGGGGGTTCGTCGTTGCACCATGTGCATACCCTATGCGGATCGCCCGGTCGGGCGCGTGCGCGCGTGCGAATGTGATGCGGTTGTGAGAATGCGCGCCGTTCGGCCGATCAGATGGTCCGCTCGAAGCGCAGCGCGACCGGGTGTCCGGGGGAGGCCGGCTCTTCGAACACCGCGGTGTCGAGTCGCACCCCGGCGCTGCCGATCTCGGCGACGCACGCGAGCAACGACTGCGTCGGGTAGCCGTGCGCGTGGTTGTCGCGGAGAATCGCTCGATCGTCATCCGCCGGAACGCGCGCGGTGTCGGCGAGCAGCGAGATCCACCGCTCGCGCCAGTCGCCCGCCGCGCCGCGCAGCGCCTCGAAGGCGGGCAGCCAGGCGGCGATGCGCGGGGTACGGGCGATGTCGTTCACGTCGTGGTGGGCGAGCATGTGGACGCCGGGGGCGAGGCGCTGGCGGTGCAGCAGGACGCCGTCCCAGCTGGTGACGGTGACCTCGGGGCGCTCACTGCCGGATTCGGAGCCGTCGCGGGATACCGACACGAGATTGAAGGCGGCAGTCGCGGGGTGATCCGCCACCTCGTCGCCGCTCACCGCGGCAAGCGCGAGGGAGCCCCGGGTCGCATAGCCGCCCTCGGGCTCGACGGCCGCCTCGGACGGCACCCGGTTGAGCAGTACCGCGAGGCGCGAGCGAGATGGATCGGTCGCGAGCCAGGCGCCGCCCGCGCGCCGATCGTGCACGCCGGTGACGCCCGAATAGGTGTCGGGCCACCAGAGACCCGGCGGATCCCACGGGCGATTCGGGTCTTCGTCGCGCACGGCGAGCAGCCGCACCGAGCCATCCGGCTCAGTGGGAATCTCGATCACAACGGTGCACATGCTGCTTCACTCCTGGGATGAACGGACGCTCGCCCCGAGTGTAGTGCCGGAGCCCCGCGACTCTTCGCGCGGCCTGCATGCGCCCCGGCCCCGGTGATGCGAGGATGGCAGCGTGAACATCGTGCTCGGAGTGACCGGCGGAATCGCCGCGTACAAAGCCGTTTCTCTCGCCCGACTCTTCGTGGAGGCCGGGCACGATCTGCATGTGGTGCCCACCGCCGACGCGCTGCGCTTCGTCGGGCTCCCCACCTGGGAGGCGATCAGCCGCAACCCGGTGACGGTGTCGGTGCACGAGAACGTGCCCGAGGTTCGGCACGTCGCTCTGGGGCAGGGGGCGGATCTCATCGTCGTGGCCCCGGCCACCGCGAACACGCTCGCCCGCATGGCGGCGGGCCTCGCCGACGACCTCCTGGGGACGACGCTGCTCGCGTCGCGCGCCCCGGTGCTGGTGGCCCCGGCGATGCACACCGAGATGTGGGATCACCCGTCGACGCGAGACAATCTGCGGAGCCTGCAGGGGCGCGGCGTGCACCTGGTCGGCCCCGAGAGCGGCCGCCTCACCGGGAGCGACACCGGCATGGGACGAATGAGCGAGCCCGATGCGATCTTCGCGGCGGCGGTGTCGTTGCTGGGGGGTGCGGCCGGGGCGGCTGCGGTCGGCCCTGGCGATCGTGCCGTCGACGGCGACTCCGCACCCCGGCCGCAGGATCCCGCCGTGCACGATCTCGCGGGTCTGCGCGTTCTCGTGAGCGCCGGGGGCACGCGCGAGCCCATCGACCCGGTGCGGTATCTCGGCAATCGTTCGAGCGGGCGTCAGGGGGTCGCCGTGGCTCGCGCCGCCGCCGACCGCGGCGCAGCGGTCGTGCTGCTCGCCGCGAACGTCGATGCGTCCGTGCTCGCGGATCTCGGCGAGGCATCGCCGGTGCGCGTCGTCCCGGTCGGCACGACGGCCGAGCTCGAGGACGCCGCGCATCGCGCCGCGTCGGGGGCCGATGTCGTGGTGATGGCGGCTGCGGTGGCGGATTACCGGGTCGCAAATGTCGCCGCGGGGAAGATCCGCAAGGAGGACACCGGGGGAGAAGCCCCCACGCTCACCCTTGTCGAGAATCCCGACATCCTGGTCGGCCTCGTCGAATCGCGCCGCCCCGGGCAGACCATCGTGGGCTTCGCCGCCGAGACCGTCGAGAGCGAGGAGGAGCTCCTGGAGCGGGGCCGCCGCAAGCTCGCGCGCAAGGGCGTGGATCTGCTCGCCGTGAACGCCGTCGGGTGGGAGCGGGGCTTCGAGGCCGGGCACAACGAGCTGTTCGTGCTCGCGGCCGACGGAGGACTCCTGGAGCGGGCCGAGGGCAGCAAGCGCGAGGTGGCCGATGCGCTGCTCGACGGGGTCTTGGCGTGTCGCGCGGAGAATGTTATTCTGTAAGGCCCTGGTCTTCCAGGGTTCGCACCGGCCTCGCCGGTCTTGAAAACTCCACAGCGGTGATGCGGATGCCCACAGGGCGACGACCAGTGTCGTCGTCTTCGGGGCCGATCGGTTTCGACACGTCGATTTGAGACTGTGAGAAGCGGGTCGAGGAGGCGAAGTTATCTCGTTAACGCTCTTCGCAAAACATAGGTGCCAACGCTAAGCGCACCGACTTCGCTCTCGCTGCCTAAGCGCGAGACCGAGTCCGTCAGGCCGGGTTCGCCTTCGCCCCGGTTCCTGGCGTCATTTAGAGGGCTTGCTGATGCGTCGTGTCTCAGGGCGCATCGGGACTTTCACTGAGACTGGGCCTGTCGTTCTAGGTGTTCGTGACAAAGAACGGGGCCGAGTAGAACGTTTGCACGAACTACGCTCGT
>JBDIAD010000232.1:0-2978 GCA_039812205.1 Leucobacter sp. | reverse complement strand
AGGAGATCCTGCCCGCTCACCTGTACGAGGACACGGATGTCGTCTCCAACCCGACGAACCTGAAGCCCGTCGGCACGGGACCCTTCGTGTTCAAGGAGTTCGTCAACGGCGACCGCGTCGAGGTGACGAAGAACGACGACTACTGGGGGAACAAGGCCGCCATCGACACGATCATCTACAAGATCATGCCCGATGCGAACGCCCGTACCCTGGCACTCGACACCGGTGAGGTGGATCGCCTCATCGCGACCTACATCCCGCCGGCCCAGCTCGAGAAGTTCGCGCAGGATCCGAACCTCGAGCTCACGAGCGACGGCCTGCAGCCGAACAACATCATGTTCTTCATGAACACGCGCCAGGCTCCCTTCGACAACGTCGAGGTGCGCAAGGCCGTCTACTCGGCGATCGATCGCGCCGCGATCGCGAAGAACGCCTACAACGGTACGGCGTACGCTCCGCAGGGTCTGATCCCGAAGGAGGTCGCCTGGGCGTTCGACGACTCGATCGACTTCAACAAGGTCTTCGAGTACGACCCCGAGAAGGCGAAGAAGGTCATCGCGGACGCGGGCCTCGCCGGCTCGAGCTTCAGCATCAAGGTGCCCGCGGGCTTCTCCGCGATCCTCGCCTCCGCCGAGCTGATCAAGTCGAACATGGCCGATATCGGCCTCGAAGTCAGCGTCGAGCCGCTCGATCTGAACATCTTCACCGGCACGGTCTACACCGACGGCAACTTCGACGCCGCGATCATGACCGGCGGCATCTACGAGGATCCGAGCCTCGGCATCCCGCGTCAGTACCGCTGCAACCCGACGAACACGACCTTCGTGAACCCGACGGGCATGTGCGACGAGCAGCTGCAGGCCGACTTCGATGCTGCTGGCAGCGCGAGCGACCAGAAGGATCGTGCGGCGGCGTTCTCGAAGGCGAATCACCGCCTGGCAGAGGTCATGCACGCGGCCCCGCTCGTCTGGGAGCTGCCGAAGAGCGCCTACCGCTCGGACCGCTGGGACGGCATCGACAAGTTCACCTCGATGCAGTCCGGCAACCCGGACTGGACGGTCCTGACCCCGAAGAAGAAGTAACCCTTCCGCCTTCGGAATCCACGCCGCACGGGGCGGTGGTCGGCATCACTCGCCGGCCACCTCCCCACGGTCCCGCATGAACCGGCGGGGCCTCGCAAATTTGAAAGGAATGCAATGGCAGACAAGCGGATGATGAACCTCACCGTGTTCATGCTTGCTCCCGGGTACCACTTCGACAGCTGGCGCATGGAGGGAAGTCGTGCCGAGGAGCTCGGCCACTTCGAGCTCGTCCGCGATCTGACCCTGAAGGCCGAGAGCGCGAAGCTCGACGCGGTCTTCTTCGGAGATGTCGTCTCGCTCGGCCCGAAGCCCGGCACCATCGACGTGCGCACCTCGGGCTTCAACGAGCCGATCACCTCCCTATCGGCGCTGTCGGCGGTGACGAAGAACATCGGTCTCATCGGCACCATGTCGACCACGTACGGCAACCCGTACGTGACGGCTCGCCTGCTGAACGGGCTCGACAACATCAGCGGCGGCCGCGCCGGCTGGAACATCGTGACCTCCGGCCAGGGCAACGAGAACTTCGGTCTCGACGAGCACCCTGCGCCCGAGGTCCGCTATGCGCGCGCCCACGAGTTCGTCGAGGTCGCGAAGGAGCTGTGGGACAGCTGGTCCGATGACGCGGTCGTCACCGATCGCGAGAACGGCGTCTGGGCCGATATCAACAAGATCCGCCCGATCGATCACGAGGGCCCGCTCTTCAAGGTGAAGGGTCCCCTCAACATGCGGCGCTCGCCGCAGGGGCAGCCGGTGCTCTTCCAGGCGGGATCCTCGGGTCTCGGCATGGACCTCGGCACCTCGGTCGCCGACGCCATCTACACCGCGCAGCCCCGCAAGGAGGAGGCGATCCGCTTCTACTCCGAGTTCAAGGGCATGGTGAAGAACAAGGGTCGCGACCCCGAGAAGGTGAAGATCTTCCCGGGCATCATGCCGATCCTCGGCAAGACCATGGCCGAGGCGGAGGAGCTCGCGCAGGTGCTCGCGGATCACGTGCACCTCGGACAGGGGCGCGCCCGCATGGAGACCACGCTGAAGATGGACCTCAGCAAGGTCGACTACGACGAGCCGATCCCCGCGGAGTACTGGAAGGACGATCCGTCCCTCGGCAGCCGCTACCAGATCCTGCGTCAGCGCGCGGCCGATGGGTTCACGCTGCGCGAGTTCATTATCGAGACCGCCCGCTCCTCGGGGCATCAGTGGATGATCGGTACGCCCGATATGGTGGCGGATCGCATGATCGACTGGTTCGATGCGCGTGCGTGCGACGGCTTCAGCCTGAACCCGGCGTTCATGCCCGGCGGCGTCGATCTGCTCTGCGATCTGCTCATTCCCGAGCTGCAGGAGCGCGGCTACTACAAGAAGGAATACATCGGATCCACACTCCGCGAGAACCTGGGCCTCGACCGCCCAGGTGCGTGGGACACGAAGTAACGAGCCGAGCCCGGTGCGATTTCGCACCGGGCTCTCCTCATGCACGGCACCTCTGCACAGATAAGGAAAAGAAACTCATGGCTGACAAGAAGACGATGAACCTGACGCTGTTCCTGCTGGCTCCCGGCTATCACTTCGACAGCTGGCGCCTGCCGGGCAGCCGTGCGGAGGAGCTGGGGCAGTTCGGACTGGTGCGCGACATCGCTCAGAAGGCCGAGAGTGCGAAGATCGATGCGGTGTTCTTCGGCGACGTGGTGTCGCTCGCCAAGGAGGTGGGTACGATCAATGTGCGTACCTCGGGCTTCAACGAGCCGATCACGACGCTGTCGGCGCTGTCGGCCGTGACGAAGAACATCGGTCTCATCGGCACCATGTCGACCACGTACGGCAACCCGTACGTGACGGCTCGCCTGCTGAACGGGCTCGACAACATCAGCGGCGGCCGCGCCGGCTGGAACATCG
>JBDIAD010000231.1:0-3007 GCA_039812205.1 Leucobacter sp. | reverse complement strand
TCGGCCCGGGTATCGCAGCCGCAACGAGATCGCCGCGGAGTCCGAGTTCATCGAGATGCTCGCCGAGCGGGGGATCCCGGTCGTGAAACTCGTCCCGACGCTCACCGGCGAATACACCGCCCTGGTCGGCGACGGCGAGACGGAAGTCGTGGTCGACGCCCAGCGCTGGCTCGAGAACTCGACGCAGCTCGGCGACACCGAGGCCGACAGCGATGCGCAGCGGCTCGATCCTCACCATTTCGCGACGATGGGGGCCATCGCGGCCCGCATGCACCACGTCGCCGAGGAACTGACGGGGAGCCGCGATTTCGCGCGCACCCCGTGGGATGCCGAGGGAATGATCGGCGAGGGCGCCCTGTGGGGAGACGCGCTCACCGTCCCCGGTCTCGACGCGGCGGGCAAGGAGCAGCTCGTGCGCGCCCGGGGCCTCATGCTGAAGGCGCTGACGCAGTATGGCACGAGCGCATCGGTGTACGGGCCGATTCACGCCGACTTCACCCCGGAGAACGTGCTCGTGTCGGGCGACGATCTCGTCGTCATCGATTTCGACGACTTCGGCGACGGCTGGTACCTCTTCGATCTCGCGACCCCGCTGTTCTTCTTCATCGATCACCCCGACTACGCGGCCTTCCGCGAGCAGCTCCTCGCCGGGTACCGCTCCGAGCGCCGGCTCACCGACGACGATGAGCGGCTGCTGGACCTCTTCCTCGTCGCGCGCGGGTACACCTATCTCGGCTGGGCGGCCACGCGGCCCGAGACTGACACGGCGGCGTTCCTGATCGCCGAGATCGTTCCGCTCGTGGTGCGGCTCGCGGCCGAACTCGAAGCAGCATCGCGCTGAACGCGAGGGTGCCCAGAGGCGCCCGTCGGTCTACGAGTCGAAGAGCGTCCTGCAGGTCGCTCGGAGCGCCTGCAGCAGCTGCGGTGCGCGATCGGGCTCGCGGGCTGCCGTCGCCCCGATCTCGCGGAGGGCGCCGCCGAGCAGCACGACGGTCTCATCGACCATGAGGTTGCGCGAGACCAGCCCCTCGCGGACGGCCGCCCGCAGATCCTCGGCGAGCATCGTGCGGAAGCTGCTCGACGCGGTTCCCGTGACTCCGCCCAGGGGGCCGAACAACGCGGAGCCGATCATGCCGTAGAACCGCCCCTCCGGGGTGATCGCGACATCGACCAGGGCGGTCGTGAGCCCCAGGATCCGCTCGGTGATATCGGTCTGCGCTTCCCGGCGATCGGCCCCGTCCGAGGCGACGATCTCCGCGATGCGCAGATACGCGTCACGCACGAGCTGGTCCCGGCCGTCGGGGAAGTAGGTGTAGATCGTGCCCCGGGAGACGCCCGCGTGCTGCGCGACATCGTCGATCGTGATGCTCTCGTAGGAGCGTTCGCCGAGCAGCACGGACATCGCGACGAGGATCTCGTCTCGGGTGCGAAGCCGATTGCGTTCGCGCAGGCCCAGGGATTGCTTGGTCACGTGGCTCGTACTTTCTCGGTTGCGGGAGGCGACTCGTTCAAGTCAATCACACGAGCAAACGCCGCAGGGGCGATGATCCGAAGACCACCGCCCCTGCGCGAGCGTCGTGCCGCGAGCGCTCGGTCAGAGCGTCTCGCCGAGCTTGAAGCCCTTCTCCTCGCCCGACTCGTCGCGGGTGTACGAGAAGCCGTCGGCGCCGATGGTCACCGCCATCTCGCTGTCGTCGGTGCGGGCCACGACGGGCTGCGGGTTGCCGTCGAGATCGAGCACGAGCGAACCGTCGGTGTACCACGACGGGACGACCGGGTTGCCCCACCAGTCGCGGCGCTGATTGTCGTGCACATCCCAGGTGACGACCGGGTTGTCGGGATCGCCGGTGTAGTAATCCTGCGTGTAGACCTCGACGCGGTGCCCATCGGGATCGCGCAGGTAGAGGTAGAACGCGTTCGACACGCCGTGGCGGCCCGGGCCGCGCTCGATGCAGTCGGAGATGCGCAGCGCGCCGAGCTTGTCGCAGATCGCGAGGATGTTGTGCTTCTCGTGGGTCGCGAAGCACACGTGGTGCATGCGCGGGCCGTCGCCACCGGTCATCGCGGTGTCGTGCACGGTGGGCTTGCGGCGCATCCACGCGGCGTAGACGGTGCCCTCCTCGTCCTGGATGTCCTCGGTCACGCGGAAGCCGAGATTCTGCATGTAGCCGACCGCGCGGGGCACGTCGGGCGTGATCTGGTTGAAGTGATCCAGGCGCACGAGCTCACCGGGGATGTGCAGATCGTAGCGCCACGACATGCGCTCGGTGTGCTCGGTCTGGTAGAAGAACTCGTAGGGGAAGCCGAGCGGATCGACGACGCGCACCGAATCGCCGATGCCCTTCACGAAGCCGTTCGGGTTGCGGCGGACCTCGCAGCCGAGCTCCTCGAAGAAGGTCACGGCCTTGTCGAGATCCTCCGGGGTGCGCACGCGGTACGAGAACGCCGCCACAGCCGCGATCGGGCCCTTGCGCAGCACGAGGTTGTGGTGGATGAACTCCTCGGTGGAGCGGAGGTAGATCGCCTCGTCGTCCTCCGCGGTCACATAGAGGCCGAGCACGTCGACGTAGAACTGGCGCGAAGCGGCCAGATCCGTGACGATGAGCTCCATGTATGCGCAGCGCAGGATATCGGGAGCCGGCGAGGTCGCGGTCGGGATCGGGTTATCGGCGACGATGCGGGCCTCCTCGGTGACCCAGAATCCCGCCGACTGCTTTTCGCTTTCGAGATGTTTTGCCATGGTGATGCTTTCTGAACAGTTGGTGGGGTGTTACTTGCCGGTCGCGCCGAAGCGGGGCGAGTGCGCCTCGTTGAGCGTGATCTGGATCGACTGCGCGGTCGTGTAGAAGTCGACCGAGCGGTAGCCGCCCTCGCGGCCGAGGCCCGAGGCCTTCACACCGCCGAAGGGGGTGCGCAGGTCGCGGACGTTGTTCGAGTTCAGCCACACCATGCCCGACTCGATGCCGTGCGCGAAGTTGTGCGCGCGCTTCAGGTTCGAGGTCCAGAC
>JBDIAD010000230.1:0-3010 GCA_039812205.1 Leucobacter sp. | reverse complement strand
TTCGCGGCCGGCGTCGCCATCGGCGGAGTGAGCGGATTCGTCACCGACCCCATCGCATTCGGCATCGTACTGGGACTCGTGCTTGGCAAGCCCATCGGCATCATCCTCACCACGTACATCATGCTGCGGATCACGGGCAGCAGCTTCGATGCGTCCCGGCGGGAGATCACCGGAATCGGCTGCCTGGCGGGCATCGGATTCACGGTCGCGATGCTGATCGCGCAGCTGAGCTTCGCGGAGCGCGAGCACGTCGACGCGGCCCGGCTGGCCGTCATGCTGGGCTCGGTGATCGCGGCCGGCTGCGCGACGGCACTGCTGCTCCGTCCGCGCCGCAGACTGCCGCGGACGGGGCGACGCGTGCGATAATTTTTCTGTGGCCGTGAGACGTGTTAATGTTGATCTTCGTTGCCGCATAGGCGATACGCACCTCTAGCTCAATGGCAGAGCAGCTGACTCTTAATCAGCGGGTTCCGGGTTCGAGTCCCGGGGGGTGTACGGATCGGGCCCGAGATTTTCACGTCTCGGGCCTTTTGCATCCACCGAGGCGAGAGGATCCCCCATGAGCACCCAGCCCGCAGCCCCCTCCGAGGATCTCGCCTTCGCGCTCGAACTCGCCGATCTCGCCGACAGCATCGCGCTCCCCCGCTTCCACGCGGCCGATCTGCGCATCGACACCAAGCCCGACCGCAGCTACGTGACCGACGCGGATATCGCGGTCGAAGGGGCTCTGCGCGCGAAGATCGAGGCCGAGCGCCCCGCGGACGCGTTCTTCGGAGAGGAATCCGGGACCGCGGACGGCGGATCGCGCCGCTGGATCCTCGACCCCATCGACGGCACCGCCAACTTCCTGCGCGGGGTCCCCAACTGGGCGACCCTCATCGCGCTCGAGATCGACGGCGAGACCACCGTCGGCGTCGTCTCGGCTCCCGCGATGCGCGCGCGGTGGTTCGCCGAGACCGGGGGCGGGGCCTGGGGCGTGCAGCACGGCGACGCACCGCGGCGGCTGCGGGTCTCGGGGGTTCGGGATCTCGCGGACGCCTCGCTGAGCTTCCAGAGCATCGCGCAGTGGCGGGACGCGGGCTATCAGCCGGCGCTCCTGGAGCTCGCGGAGTCGGTGTGGCGGGACCGCGCCTACGGCGACTCGTGGTCGTACATGCTGCTCGCGGAGGGGCTCGTCGACATCGTCGCGGAGTTCGACGTGAAGGCCTACGATCTCGCCGCGCACATGCCGATCGTGCGCGAGGCGGGCGGGCGCTTCACCGATGTCGCCGGCAGCGCGAGCGCCTGGAACGGCAGCGCCCTGGCGACGAACGGGCACCTGCACGAACCGGTGCGCGCGCTGCTCGCCCCGCACATCGCGCCCGGAACGGACGGCGAGTGAAGCGGCCCGCGGTCGCCCTGATCGCGCTCGTCGCCGACGGCCTCCTCGTCGTGCTCTTCGTCTTCCTGGGACGCGCGCAGCACGACGAGGCCGGCACGATCGCCGGAATCTGGGGCTCGGCCTGGCCGTTCCTTCTCGCACTCGCGCTGAGCTGGGCGCTCGCCCTCGCCTGGCGAGAACCGCTCGCGGCGCTGCGCACGGGCGTGCCGCTGTGGGCGGGCACGGTCGCCATCGGCATGGCCGTCCGGGTGCTCCTCACCGACGGCGGCGCGGCCCCGGCATTCATCGCCGTGGCGTGCGGCGTGCTCGCGGTCTTCCTCATCGGCTGGCGACTGATCGCCCTCGCGGTTTCACGCGGCCTGCGCCGATCCACCACAATAGACGAATGACCGATTCCCAGGGCACCGCGGGCTCGCAGACCCTCGATCGAGGCCTGCGCGCACTCGAACTGCTCGCCGATGCGGTCGCGCCGCTGTCGATCAGCGATCTCGCCGAGGGACTCGGCGTGCACCGCTCGAACGCGTACCGGATCCTGCGCACGCTCGAGGCCCACCGGCTCGTGCTGCGCGACGACGGCGGGCTGATCCACCTCGGGCCCAGACTCGCGTCGCTCGGCCGCAGCGCGATCCCGAACCTCCAGGAATCCGCGCTTCCGGTGCTGAGCGAACTCGCGAACACGCTCGGCATGACGGCCTTCGTCGGGGTGCTCGACGCCGACGAGGTCATCACGCTCGTCACCATGGAGCCGACGATCATCCACGCCGCGGTGGCGCAGCGGCCGGGATCGCGCCATCCCGTGTCGCTCGGCGCCCCCGGGCACGCCATCGAGTCCTCGCTCTCGCCCTCCGAGCATCGCAAGCTGTTCGGCGACGCGGGGCTGAGCGATGCCGCGCGCGCGGTGATCCGAGACGGTTTCGCGCTCAGCAACGACGAGGTGATCCCCGGGCTCACCGCGATCGCGATCCCGCTGCGCATCCCCGGCATCGCGCCCGCCGCGCTCGCGGTCGTGCACATCGGGGTGCCGAGCGATCTGCAGGACGTGGTCGGGAATCTGCGGCAGAGCGCGGATCGCATCGCGCGCGGCACGCGCTGACCGAACGGAGACCCGCTACGCGGGGAAGGACGACCGGCCCGTGTATCCGAAGTCGGACATCAGCGTGGTCCCGTTCACCGCGCGCGCCCGGCTGCTGCTGAGATAGGCGACCGACCAGGCCACGTCCTCCGCGGATTGCAGCGGGAAGTTCGGCGCGTCCATCAGTTCGTCGCCGAGCCCGCGCCGTGCCATCGGGGTGTCCACGATCGACGGCGCCACGCTGTTCACGCGGATCCCGAAGTCGTCGTACAGCTCCACGGCGAGCGCCCGCGTGAGCTGCACGATCGCGCCCTTGGCCGCGTTGTACGCGAGCATTCCCGGCACGGCCACGAAGCCCGAGTCCGATCCGATGATGGTGACGGTCGCGCCCGAGGAGGCGCGCAGATGCGGCAGCGCCGACTTCACGGTGAGAAAGGCGCCGAGCACATTCGTGTCGAGCACCTCGCGGAATCCCGCGGCGGTGACCTCGGAGATCGGGGCGCCCATCTCGCCTTCGATGCCTGCGCACAGCGCGAGCGCGTCGATGCCGCCGAGCT
>JBDIAD010000229.1:0-3010 GCA_039812205.1 Leucobacter sp. | reverse complement strand
CGCCATCGCCCGCGTCTCGGAATCGAACCTCATCGCTGTCGATCCCGGCACGATCGAGGCCGGTGCGGCCATGGGCGCGAGCCCCGCGCGCATCCTCTTCACGATCGTGATCCCCGAGGCCCTCGGCCCGCTCGTGCTGAGCCTCACCTACATCCTCGTCGCGCTCGTCGACGCGGCGGCCGTGGCCGGCGGCATCGGCGGCGGCGGCCTCGGCGATCTCGCGATGCGCTACGGCTACGCGAGATTCGACTGGATCACCGTCTTTGTGATCGTGATCGTGCTGATCCTGCTCGTGCAGCTCGCCCAGTGGCTCGGCAACCGCATCGCGCGCAAGGTGATGCACCGGTAGTCCCGCCGCGCAGCGTGTCGCGCCGCACGGCGCAGGTGGGGGCGGATCGCGCGATCCGCCCCCACCATCGTTCGACAATCCACCCCGACCGAGGAGGCCCCCGTGAGTGCACGGCCGCGCAAGCACATGATCCTCACCACCTTCATGATGGCGCCCGGGTATCACCGCGACAGCTGGCGGCTGCCCGAGAGCCGCGTCGAGGAGATCGCGAATCTGCAGCTCATCGTCGACCTCACCCGGATGGCCGAGGCCGCGAAGCTCGATTCGATCTTCTTCGGCGATTTCGTGAACGCCGACACCGCACTGAACGGCAACCTCGACAAGACCGGCCTCTACGAGCCCATCACGACCATGGCGGCGCTCGCGGCGTGCACGAGCCACATCGGTCTGTCGGGCACGATCTCGACGCAGTTCTCCCTGCCCTACGTCACCGCGCGTCAACTGCAGAGCATCGACTGGCTCAGCGGCGGCCGCGTCGGATGGAACGTCGTCACCTCGGCGTTCGGCGGCGAGAACTTCGGCATCCATGAGCTGCCGGAGCCCCGCGATCGGTACCGCCAGGCGGCCGAGTTCCTCGATGTCGCACTCGGCCTGTGGGATAGCTGGAGCGACGAGGCCGTCATCGCCGACCGCGAGAGCGGCACCTGGGTCGACACCTCGAAGGTGCGCCCCATCAACCACCGAGGCGAGTTCTTCGATGTGGCCGGCCCCCTGCAGGCGCCGCGTTCGCCGCAGGGTCGCCCGGTGATCTTCCAGTCCGGCTCGTCGAACGGCGGCAAGGAGCTCGGCGCGAAGTATGCCGATGCGATCTACACGGCGCAGCCGATTCAGCGCGATGCCATCGCGTTCCGAAAGACCATCAGCGATCTCGCGGTGTCGTTCGGGCGCCCGGCCGACGCGATTCGTGTGATTCCCGGGGTCCTGCCGATCGTCGGCGAGAACGACGCCGATGCGCGCGAGATGGCGCAGCGTCTCGAAGACCACATCGACTTCACGGTCGGCAAGAATGTGCTCGCGAAGAAGTGGGACATCGATCTCGACGACCTCGACATCAGCGAACCCATTCCGGCCGAGCGCTGGGGCGATGACCCGCATAAGGGCGGAAGCCGCTTCCAGATCATGCGCGCACGTGCGCTCGAAGAGGGTCTGACGCTGCGCGACCTCATCGTCACCGACTATCGCTCGGGAGGGCACTTCGCGGCCATCGGCTCGGCGTCGAAGGTGGCGGATCAGCTCGTGGACTGGTTCGAGGCCGGCGCCGCCGACGGTTTCAGCCTGAACCCGCCGTCGATGCCCGAGGGGCTGCGGCGCATCGGGGAGCTGCTGATCCCCGAGCTCCAGGATCGCGGCTACTTCCGCGAGGAGTACGAGGGCACGACGCTGCGCGAGAACCTCGGGCTGTCGCGCCCGGGCGCGTGGGACACGTATTCGGCGTAGCTCTGAGCGCCTCGGTCGCGGTCGGAGCGCAACTCGGGTGGCGCCGCCTTGCCACCACGGACGAACTGGCTGAGAGACCGCGATCGGGCTGGCAAATCGCGGAGGTTCATCAGCCCGTTTGCCATTTCTCAGCCAGAATCGCGGTTGCGCTCGAGGCAGCAGGTCGTGGCGGCGCAGGTTTCGCCGGAACATGCGGTGATCGCCGGAGGAATCTGCTGAATTCCTCCGGCAAGCGCCGCATTCTCCGGTAGAAACCAGGAAGGCCCGCGGGAGCCGGCAGAAACCGGCACGGATGGGAGCCGGAGACCGGCGACGGACCTAGTCGAGCAGCAGCGCGGGCTCCTCGAGCACCGAGGCGACGTCGGCGACGAAGCGCGAGATGACATCGCCGTCGACGATGCGATGGTCGAATGATCCGCCCACCGTCGTCACCATGCGAGGGCGCACCTCGCCGTCGACGACCCACGGCTTCTCGCGGATCGTGCCCATCGCCATGATCGCGCACTCGCCCGGGTTCAGGATCGGCGTGCCGAAATCCATGCCGAAGACACCGATGTTCGTAATCGTGATCGTGCCGTTCTGCATCTCGGCCGGCTGGGTGCGGCCGTCGCGCGCGGTGATCGTGAGCTGCTCGATCGCCTGCGCGAGCTCGAGCAGGCTGAGATCTTGCGCGTCCTTGATATTCGGCACCACGAGCCCGCGCGGCGTGGCCGCCGCGATGCCGAGGTTCACGAAGTTGCGGCGGATGATCTCGGTCTCGGTGAAGGTCGAGTTCACCTCGGGATTGCGGCGGATCGCCCACAGCATCGCCTTCGCGAAGATGAGCAGCGGCGACACCTTCGTGCCCGCGAAGTCGGTGGACGACTTCAGCCGCTTCACGAACTCCATGGTGCGGGTCGCGTCGACATCGGTGAAGACGCCCACGTGCGGGGCCTCGTTCGAGCTCAGCGCCATCGCCTTCGCGATCTGCTTGCGCACGCCCTTGAGCGGGATGCGCTCCTCGCGCGCGGAGGGCGGTTCGGGGGTGACGAGATTTCGGAAGAGGCTCGCCTGCGAGGCCTGGCGCACCACGTCATCGCGCAGGATCTCCCCCGCGATGCCCGTACCGCTCACGGTGGCGAGATCGACGCCGAGGTCTTTCGCGAGCTTGCGGATCGGCGGCTTCGCGATGACCGCGCTGGCCTCCGCCACGGGGATCGCCGCCTGCACGGAGCGGGCCCCGTC
>JBDIAD010000228.1:0-3011 GCA_039812205.1 Leucobacter sp. | reverse complement strand
GCGACGGGGTCTGCGTGACCGTGTCGCCGAACGCGACGACCTGGCGTGCACGGCGGATCGCTCCGATGTTCTCGACGAGCGTGGTCGCCCCGGCGTCGAGCAGCAGCACCGTGTCGAAGTGCATCGCATCCGGCAGCAGCGCCACCTCGTAGGGCGAGGCGATCCACACCGGCGCGAGTGCCGCCATCAGCGACGGGGCCTCGTTCACGAGGGTGCGGATCGACGCGTTCCCCGAGCGCAGCCGCTCGCGCAGGGCGAGCGCCTCCTCGCGGTTGTCGAGCACCGCCACGCGCCAGACATCTGCGAGACGCGCGGCGAGCACGGATCCGCTCGCGCTGGAGTGGGCGTCGTCGACGAGGCGGAAGTCGGATTCGAGACGCTCGATGACGCTCGTGTTCGCGCTCAGCAGGGCCGGATTGTGCTGCAGCATGCGCTCGAGCACCGACTGCCACCAGGCCTGCTCGAGTTCGGCAGCGACGTGCTGCACCGGCACGTGCCGGGCCGAGAGGTCATCGAGCAGCGGCTCGAGATGGGCGACTCGCAGGCGCTCGACGATGGCCGTGCGCTCCTGGATGTTCTGCAGAACCTCGCTCTCGCGCGCGAGATCGGTGGCGCGGCGGGCGAGCGTCACGAGCGGCAGATTGCGCATCCGCTCGGAGTCGTGCTCGTGCCCGAGCACCCGGTCGAGCTCGTCGAGATCCTGATAGGCCGACTGGTAGGCCACCACCACGTCCGAGATGCCGACCGGCACCTGCGGCCGAGCGCCGGCCACCGTCGAATAGCGCTGCCACAGCACGCGCTGCTGCTGGATCTGCAGCAGCCGGGCGTACATGTCGCTGATGTGCACACCGGGGCGCACGTATTCGCGGGCGAGCTTGCGCAGGCGGCGACGGTTCGCGGGCGACATCTCCTCGCCGCCGCGCGGCGCGTGCGCGGCGATCACCTCGGTGAGCGAGCGGTCGTACACCTCCGGCGTGAAGCGGTCGAGGGTGTCGCGGATGCCCATGAGCAGGCGCAGGTAGATGCCGAGTTCGGCGATGCTCTCGTAGGCCCGCAGCGAGGTCTGCTCGATGAGGGAGTTCGACATGGAGATCAGCCGCGGCAGCTGCGTCTCAGCGAGGCTCACGGCGAGGGAGTACGCCTGGCGCGCTTCCTCGGTGGTCGAGAAGGTGACGCCGTACCAGGGCGAGTCGCCGGGCCCGTACTGGAACTGGCCGAGCCGGGCGGCCTCGGTGATGTCGTCGGAGATCGATGAGCGATCGAGCCCCAGCTGCGTGAGCGCGTGATCATCGAGTCGCACGGTGGTGCTCGGCGGGGTGTCGAGCAGAGCGAGCCGGGTGAGCTCGCGCAGCGCGTCCAGCGGCGAGACGCCGCACATCGCGTCCTTCGCGCCGAGCGCCGAGTGGTAGTCGAGCAGCACGCCGCGCAGGCGCACGAGCGCATCATCGACGTCGCGCAGCGATTCGTTGCGCGACGACTCGTTGCGGCTGATCGCCTCGACGAGATTTCGGCGCATGAGGCGCGGCGTGACGGCGAGGCCGGCGAGGCCGACGCGCGAGAGCCTGTGCGAGACGCCGTCGAGCGTGGCGCGGCGCGGCGAGACGACGAGAACGCGCTTGCCGGCACCCACGAGCGCGCCGATCGCATTCACGACGGTCTGCGTGGAGCCCGTGCCGGGCAGGGTGCGCACTGCGAGCGAGTAGCCGGCCTCGACCTGCGCGAGCACGTCCTCCTGCTCGGCGTCGGCGTCGTAGAGACGGCGGTCGGTCTCGGGCGAGCGAAGATCGGGGCTCTGCGCCGTCACCGGATGGTAGCTCTCGCGCAGGCGCGCGCTCGCGACCTCGCTGCCGCAGAGCGCATCGATGATCGGGGTGTCGAGGTCGCGCACATCGCTCTGCATGAGCCGGGCGACGTCGGTGAACGACGAGACGACGAGTCGGGGCTGCACCATGAAGCCGGGCACACCTACGACCATCTGGCGCAGGCGGTCGATCACGGGCTGCGGCTTGAACACCCCCTCGGACTGCGAGAGTTCGAGCAACGATTCGGCGTCGACCGAGATGCCGAACTGCTGCTTCAGCGCGTGGAGCAGCTCGGGGTTCACCGTCGGACGACTCTTCAGCTTCAGCTCGAAGTCGCGGCCGTAGCGGCGGATCGCGAGGGGGCGCAGCAGCACCGGCCCGCAGAAGTCCTCACCCTCGAACGACCACTTGGCGAGGCCGATCCCGAGGTGCACGGTCTCGAGCCCGCGCATGGTGCGCATCTCGATGGCCTTGTCCGTCACGCGGGCGGCGGCGATGCGCGCCTGGCGCAGGGCCATATCGTCGCGGATCAGTGCCGACAGAAGGATCTTCTGCCCGGTGATGAACTGCGGGAGCCCGCCGGGGTGGGTGGTGGAGAGCTCGATCCGGTTCGCCGGCTGATCGTCGAAGTGGATCAGCGGGCTGACGCCGCCGATGCCGGCGGTCTCGTCGCGCCACTGCGCGTGCTCCGCGCCGAACTGGTCGACCGCCGTGAGGGCGTTGCTCGTCGCAGGCGCGATGACGTCGGTGGCGTGCTCGGTGTGCTCGCCGGACTCGACCGGGTCGGGATCGGTGCCGACGGCGAGCGATCCCTCAGTACGCGGCGGCCCGGCCGCGGGCACGGGTGCCTTCGGCTCTTCGGTGTTGGCGTCTCCACGGCGACGCTTGTCTACACTCCACACACCGCCACCCTAAGCGGCGTGTCGTGGAAATTCTGGAGGCGGTGCGGTGTTTTGCGGGCGAGTATTCTGCGGATCCCCCGCGATGCGGTATACGCGTGCCGCCGCACCGGGCCCGATGCACCCGGCGCCTCGACACGGCGACGCTCCGCCAGGCACGGCTTCGGGCGCACCTCCTCGGAAGCGCACGACCCCGGGAGAGTACGGACAGCCGTTACTCGGCCGGCGGGCGCATGATCGCGCCGACGGCGAGCCCGAAGGCGAGCCCCGCGGGCAGCCAGTACCAGAAGCCGGTGAGCCAGCTGATGAC
>JBDIAD010000227.1:0-3029 GCA_039812205.1 Leucobacter sp. | reverse complement strand
GTCGATGCAGGTGCCGGGGCAGACGCAGACGCCGACGGACGCTCGGCGGCGTCCGACGGCGAAACCTGAGGAGCGGCATTCGAGGCTGCGGGAGCAGCACCCGAAGCCGCCGCGGGCTGCTGCGGCGCCCCCGCCGTGCTCGCGCTCGCCACGAGGGCGCGCGCGACCATGAGCTCCAGATGCAGCCGGGGCGCGGTGGCGCCGCTCATGCGATCGAGCGTCTCGCTCACCGTATCGGCGATGCGCGAGAGCTCGCCCGGGCGGAACAGCTGAGACTGCTCGAACATGCGCTGCAGCTGGTCGTCGGGGACCCCGCGGAAGATGTTGGACGCGCCCTGCACCGTCGTCGCCGAGATGACGATGAGATCGCGCAGACGCTCGAGCAGATCCTCGACGAAACGACGCGGATCCTGACCGGTCTGGATCACCCGATCCGCCGCGGCGAAGGCGGCGGCAGCGTCGCGCGCGCCGAACGCGCCGGTCACCTCGTCGAGCAGCTCCGTGCTCGTGTATCCGAGCAGCCCGGTCGCGCGCTCGAGCGTGACCGCACCGCTCTCGCTGCCGGCGATGAGCTGATCGAGGATGCTGAGCGTGTCGCGCACCGACCCGCCGCCCGCACGGACCACCAGCGGCAGCACCCCCGCCTCGAGCTGCACCCCTTCGGCATCGCACAGCTGCTGCACGTAGTCGATGAGCGTGGCGGGCGCGATGAGCCGGAAGGGGTAGTGGTGGGTGCGCGAGCGGATCGTGCCGATCACCTTCTCGGGCTCCGTCGTCGCGAAGATGAACTTCACATGCGGCGGCGGCTCTTCGACGATCTTGAGCAGCGCGTTGAAACCGCCCGAGGTCACCATATGCGCCTCGTCGATGATGAAGATCTTGAAACGGTCGCGCGCGGGCGCGAACACCGCACGCTCGCGCAGATCGCGCGCATCGTCGACGCCGCCGTGGCTCGCGGCGTCGATCTCGACCACGTCGAGCGATCCGCCGCCCTCGCGACTGAGCTCGACGCAGCTCGGGCACGTGCCGCAGGGGGTGTCGGTGGGACCCTCGGCGCAGTTCAGGCAGCGCGCCAGGATTCGCGCCGAGGTCGTCTTGCCGCACCCCCGCGGACCGCTGAACAGATAGGCGTGACCGATGCGCTCCGTGCGCAGCGCGGCCATCAGCGGCTCGGTCACATGAGCCTGCCCGATCATCTCGGAGAAGGTCTCTGGCCGGTATCGGCGGTACAGTGCGGTAGCCACCCACCCATGCTATCCGCGGCCTCCGACATCGCGCTGGAAACCGTGCGGCGCTACGGCTTCGACGCCCGCCGGGGCTTCGGTTTCGACTTCGGCTTCGGAAACGGCAGCGCCCCCGCGGTGAGATCGATCAACGTGCTCAGCCAGTCCCGATTCTCCCAGCGGTCACCGCCGATGCGGAGATACAGCTTCGATCCCGGGTACGCGGGCGCCTCGTCGAGCGCGCCCGCCCGCTCGACGAACTCCCGACCGACGTCGGTCGGCTTCACGAAGAGCTCGTCATCGCACACGAAGGCGACCACCTTCCCCTCGCAGTACAGCGCGTACTCGCCGAACATCTTGCGCGTCGAAAGATCGGGCAGCACGCTCAGCTGATCGAGCAGGAACTCCACGGTGTCGGCCCTCGTCGCCATGCGCACAGCGTACCTCGCGCGCATGCGGAGCAGCCGTGCCGGCCGCGCGGACGGGAGGAACACGCTCGCAGCGCAGACATGCACGCCTCCCAGGCGCGAGATACGCGATACGCATAGACTTGAGCGGTCGTCTTCCTCGGGCTGGCGACGGGCGGGCGGCGCCGAGCGGGCGCCATCGCCCTGGGGGATCCGGCAGTCATCCCGCTCACGCAAACGAAAGCTCTCTCGTGTCATCATCCCCCGCATCCGGCACCGCCGTCTCTCGCGCCCCGCGCAACAGCACCTCCCGCGTGATCCTCGCCAGTCTCGTCGGCACCACCATCGAGTTCTACGACTTCTACGTCTACGCGACTGCGGCCGTGCTCGTCTTCCCGACCCTCTTCTTCCCGACGGGCAACGAGACGACCGCGCTGCTCGCATCGTTCGCGACCTTCGGTGCGGCGATGCTCGCGCGACCGATCGGCGCGATCTTCTTCGGGCACCTCGGCGACCGTATCGGCCGCAAGGCGACGCTCGTCGCGTCGCTGCTGACCATGGGCATCGCGACGTTTCTCATCGGCGTGCTTCCGACGCACGAGACGATCGGGGCCTGGGCCGCGGCGCTCCTGCTGCTGATGCGCCTCACCCAGGGCTTCGCCATCGGCGGCGAATGGTCGGGAGCGGCGCTCGTCGCGACCGAGAACGCCCCCGAGGGCAAGCGCGCCTGGTACGGCACCTTCCCGCAGCTGGGCGCCCCGATCGGCTTCATCATCGCGAACATGCTCTTCTTCGTGATCAATCTCGCGATGGCCGATCCCGCGCACCCCGGCATCGCCTCCGAGGCCTTCCTGGATTGGGGGTGGCGGATCCCGTTCCTCTTCTCGGCCGTGATGGTGATCATCGGCCTCTGGGTGCGGCTGAAGCTCGTCGAGTCGTCGGCCTTCGAGAACGCGAAGAAGTCGGGCAAGGTGACGCGGATGCCGATCGTCATCGCCTTCAAGTTCCACTGGCGGCAGCTGATCCTCGGCACCTTCGCCATGCTCGCGACCTACGTGCTCTTCTATCTCATGACCTCGTACACGCTGACACTCGGCACGCGTGCGGGAACCGCGGCCGCCGAGCAGGCCGCGACGAAGGCCGGCAAGACCTTCGACGCCGCGAGCTACGTGCCGGGGCTCGGGTACTCCTACAACGACTTCATCCTGATGCTCGTGTTCGGCGTGGTGTTCTTCGGTGTCTTCACGATGATCTCGGGTCCGATCGCGGATCGCTTCGGCCGGCGGCGCACGCTCGTCTGGGTCACGATCGCCATCGCCCTCTTCGGCTTCGCCTTCGTGCCGCTGCTCGGCGGAGGCACCGCGGCCGTGATGTTCTTTCTCGCGCTCGGCTTCACCCT
>JBDIAD010000226.1:0-3045 GCA_039812205.1 Leucobacter sp. | reverse complement strand
ACGTGCACTGCCACATGTCCGCCTTCGGCCAGCAGCTGCGCGAGATCGACGCCTCGGCCATGCGCAGCCTCGACGAGCTCTACGCCGAGCTCGCGCGTCGCGCGGCGGCGGATCCCTCGGCCGAGTGGATCACCGGATCCTCCTACGATCAGCTGGCCCTCGGCGGCCACCCCGCCCGCGAGGCCCTCGACCGGGCGGGCGGCGGGCGCAAGGTCATGCTGATCCATCGCACGCGCCACATGCTCGTCGCGTCGTCGGCGGTGTTCGAGGCGCTCGGCGCCCTCGACCCCGGCTACCCCGTGCCCGACGGCGGTCTCATCGAGCGCGATGCCGACGGGCGCCCGACCGGCCTCGTCGCCGAGCAGGCGATGACGCCGTTCCGCGGCCTGCGCACGCCGGTCGCCGAGGACGAGCTGATCGACGTGCTCTCCGCCGCGACCGAGCAGTTCCTCTCCGAGGGCATCACGAGCGCCTCCGAGGCCGGGATCGGTGACTCCCCGATCGTGGGCAGCGGCCCAGCCGAGCTCGCGGCCTACATCTCGGCGCACGAGCGCGGGCGGATCCGCATCCGCACCGAGGTCATGCCGACGATGGAGAACCTGCACGAGATCGGGCCCGCCGCAGCCGACGGCTACTCCCTGGGGCTCGACCTCGGCCTGCGCACCGGCATCGGCGGCGGCATGCTGACGATCGGCCCGCTCAAGGTCTTCACCGACGGCGCGCTTTCGAGCCGCACCGCTGCGCTCAGCGAGAACTTCTGCGGGCACGACCACGCCGGCATGCTGCTGTTCGACCGCCCGCAGCTCGAGTCCACCGTGTGCGACGCGCATCGCGCCGGCTGGCAGCTCGCCATCCACGCCATCGGCGATGTCGCGGTCGACGTCGCGCTCGACCTGGTCGCAGCGGCGCAGCGGCGCCTGCCGCGGCCCGACGCCCGGCATCGCATCGAGCACGCCTCGGTCGTGCGCGACGATCAGCTGCCCCGGTTCGTCGAGCTCGGGCTGATCCCCTCGCCCCAGGGCCGTTTCGTCGGCGAGATCGGCGACGGCGTCATCGCGGCGCTCGGCGAGGATCGCCTGCCGTGGACCTACCGCCAGCGATCCTTCCTCGACGCCGGGCTGCGCCTGCCGTCGAGCTCCGACCGCCCGGTCGTGAACGGCGCGCCGCTGCTCGCCATGCAGGACATGGTGCTGCGGCGCACGCCCAGCGGTCGCGGCTTCACGCCGGAAGAGGCGTTGACGCCGCTCGAGGCCCTGCGATCGTTCACCGTCGACTCGGCCTACGCCTCGCGCGCCGAGTCGATCAAGGGCAGCATCTCGCCCCGCAAGCTCGCCGACTTCGTCGTGCTGGACCGCGACCCCACCGCGGTGCCCGCCGACGAGATCGCGAGCATCTCGGTCGACGAGACCTATGTGGGCGGCGAGGCGAGGTACCGCCGGGAGCGCTGAGGCGGATAGCTGGCGTCTGTACACGAAAGTCACGATTCAGTCAACGGGGCTGGGAGATCGGTGTCGGGCGGCGTACCCTCATAGCAACCACAGATGTCGTTCCTGCGACAGGCCCGGGGGGAGGTGGACGACCTCGTGGAGACCATGGGTTCGCGCGCGCAGCGGTTGCTGGTCGGCTTCCTCGCCTGCCTCGGAGGGGTCGTCGTCTTGACCGCTCTGTCGCTCGCGTTCGGCCCGAGCGCCCACGCCGCCGAGAGCTCCGAGGGCGCCGGAGGGCTGATCGACGGCCTCGCCTCCACGGTCTCCGCGGCCGCGGAGACCGTGACCGGCCTCGCCGAGGAGGTCGTGGCTCCCGCTGCCTCGGGAGCCGCCGGAGCCGTCGCCGGCACCGTCTCGCAGGCTGCCGAGCCCGTTCTGCCGGCCGTGGCGGAGCTCCCGCTCGCGGGGCACGCCGCCGCAGGAGTCGGCGGAGCGGCCGAGGTCGCAGTCGAGGTCGCAGACGAGGCGCTCGCCTCCACCGCGGGGCTGCTGGCCCACGAGCCCGTGAGCCGGACGACCCGGCCGCTGCTCGGTTCACTTGAGAAGCTGCCCGCGGTCGGCGGCGCGGTCGATGCGCTCCGGCCCGCGGCGGTCTCGAGCGTCGAGGGGATCGACGCGGTTCTCGGCTCGATCGGCGGCGCGGTCGTCTCGGTGACTCCACCGCTGGGCCCGGTCCGTCTCCCGTCGGAGCCGGGTGATCCGCAGAACGGCGACGACCCTGAGGCGCTCGCGCCGATCCTCCGCGCCGTCGCCGCATCCGCGCAGCACCCGGGCCGCTCCGTCGCCCTCCCGCGCTCGACGACCGCGCTCTCCGGCAGCCCCGGAGCGGGCATCGCTCCCGCGCTCGACTCCAGTGGTCCGCCGCATGCCCCGCCGGGCTCGCCGGCCGGGCCCGGCTCGTCCGCGCCGCCCTCTTCCGCAGCATCCGGCGGCGGCTCCGGAGGCCCCGCCGCGTGCGCCTCGGACGACGCATCGTCATCGCTCCCCGCCGGGGAGCGCACCATCGGCGCCGGCAGCGACGCGCTGCCCCCTTCACCGGTGCCCGACACCGACGTCTCTCCCGACTGATCCTGCCCGAGGCCGCCCTCGCAGGCGGTATACGACGCGCTTCGGCGCATCCGATTTCAGGCACACAGTCTCAAGGAGAAGACAATCATGCATACATTCGTCAAGCGCGCCCTGTGGGGCGCCGCAATCGCCGGGGGCATGACGCTCCTCGGCGCCACGGCCGCAGGCGCGGTCGAGACCGGGGGCGACGACGGGATCCTCTCGGGCACCCAGATCCAGGCCCCGCTCTCCATTCCGATCGAGGTCGCGGGCAACGCCATCTCGGTGCTCGGCTCGTCCAGCGCCGAGGCGCCGGCGTCCCCCACCCCCGCCCCGGAGCCGGCGCCCGCACCGGCGGAGGCCGTGACCGGCGGATCCGACGGGATCGGATCCGGCTCCCAGGCCGTGAACCAGTTCGTCGCCCAGTTCAGCCTGAACGATTTGTCCTACGGCCAGGTGGCGCCGGCCGGTTTCCTGATGGCGGCCCAGTCGTCCGGGCCGCTGGTCATCA
>JBDIAD010000225.1:0-3053 GCA_039812205.1 Leucobacter sp. | reverse complement strand
TGCGCACGATGAGCCTGATCGTCGCCCGGTCGCCGTAGACGCTCTCGAGGCCCAGCACCTCGGGCTCGCCGGTCACCCGCCCCGAGAACTGCGGCGAATGCGCCAGCTCGTTCGCGCTCTCGAGCGCCGTGCGCTGCACCAGATCGAGATCGGAGTCCGCGGGCACCGTGATGTCGATCACCGCCTGCCCCCACCCCTGCGACGCGTTGCCCAGGGTGAGGATCTCGCCGTTGCGCACGAACCAGAGTGTGCCGTCCCCGGCGCGGACCTTCGTGATCCGCACCCCGACGTCCTCGACGGTGCCGGTGAGCGCGCCGACGGTGATGAGGTCGCCCACGCCGAGCTGGTCCTCGAAGACCATGAAGATGCCGTTGAGCAGGTCCTTCACGATGCTCTGAGCGCCGAACGCGAGCCCCGCGCCGATGATTCCCGCGGAGGCCAGCAGCGCCGTGATGTTCACGCTGAGGGCCTCGAGGATGAGGATCAGGGCGACGGCCGCGAGCACCCAGGAGATGACGTGGCGTCCGACCGAGCCGAGCGTGCGGGTGCGCTGCACCGCTCGGGCGTTCATGAGGGGACCGGCGGTGAGCTCTTGCGTCGAATCGATGTCGTGCGCGTGCTTGACGTTGCGCACGTACCGCTTCACGCTCCGGTCGAGCAGCAGTCTCAGCAGCCAGTTCGCGAGAACCGCGACGACGATGATGACGAGAATGCGGAAGAGCACCTCGTAATCGTGGAAGAAGCCGGTGATCGCCGCCCAGATCTCGGCCATGGGCTATGCGGCCTCGTCTGCGCGCTGGGCGTGCAGCGCGCGTTCGACTCCGGCGAGATTCTCGATCACCAGGCGGCGCAGCGCCGCCGGGGCGTCGGCGTGGGCATCGAGCCATGCCTCGGTGGCCGAGCGCAGTCGCTCGTTCGCGAGCGGCGCCGGATAGAACCCGGCGATGAGCTCCTCGGCGATGGCGTAGCTGCGCGATCGCCAGATCGCATCGATCGCGGCGAAGTACTCGTCGACGTACGGCTCGAGCAGGGCGAGGTCGTGCACCCGGTCGAATCCGAGGCCGGTCGCGCGCACGACGAGGTTCGGCGCGCTATCGGTGTCGAACACCGATGCCCAGGCCTCCGCCTTCGCCTCGGGCGTCGGCAGCGCCGCGCGCGCGTGCGCCGCTGACTGCTCGCCCGACGCGGTGCGATCGCTCGCGAGCGCCGCGTCGATGTCTGCTCGAGTGGCCTGCCCGCCCGCGGCGAGACTGATCAGCAGCTCCCAGCCGAGATCGGTGTCGATGTCGAGGCCGCCGAGCGTGACCTCCTCTCCGAGGATGCGCGCGATCGTCGCGAGCTGCTCCGGGGTGCGCGCGAGCGCCGCGAACACCTTGACGAGCTGGAACTGCAGATCCGACCCCGCGGCGGCGCGCTGCGCCATATCCCAGATGGAGTCCGCGATGCGCACGAGCGTCGCCTCTCGGCGGGTCGGGGCGACGTAGCTCGATCCGGCCAATTGGACCTGCTGCAAGAGGGTGCGCAGGACGGTCGAGTTCGTCTCGCCCTCGAGGTGGGCGAGCACGAGATCGACGAAGCGCGACGCGGGGAATTCACCATCGCGCGTGGCGTCCCAGAGCGCGCCCCAGACGATGGCCCGTGGAAGCGCCTCGCCGATCATGCCGAGATGCTGCTGCACCGTCTCGAGGGACCGCTCGTCGAAGCGGATCTTCGCGAAGGTGAGGTCGTCATCGTTGAGCAGCACGAGATCGGGGCGGATCAGCCCGACGAGCTCCGGAATCTCGGTGAGCGGGCCGTCGACGTCGGTCTCGACGCGATGATAGCGCGCGACCGAGCCGTCGGCTTCGATGCGGTACAGGCCGATCACGATCCGATGCGGGCGCAGCGTCGGATATTCCGCGGTCGCGGTCTGCGCGATCGCGAAGCTTGTGAAGCAGTCTCGGTCGTCGACCTCGAACCGGGCGCGCAGCGTGTTGACCCCCGCTGTCTCGAGCCATTTCGCGGACCAGTCTGCCAGGTCGCGTCCGCTGCGAGCCGTGAGCTCGGAGAGCAGGTCGACGAGCTCGGTGTTCCGGTACTGGTGCTTCACGAAGTAGTCGTGCACGCCCTGCATGAACGGCTCCCGGCCGACCCAGGCGACGAGCTGCTTCAGTACCGAGGCGCCCTTCGCGTAGGTGATGCCGTCGAAGTTCACCAGGACGTCCTCGAGGTCTCGGATCTCGGCGACGATCGGGTGCGTCGAGGGCAGTTGGTCCTGCCGATAGGCCCACGACTTCTCGCTCGCTGCGAAGGTCGTCCAGCAGTCGCTCCACTCCGTCGCTTCGGCGGTCGCGAGCGTCGACATGTACTCGGCGAACGACTCGTTCAGCCAGAGGTCGTTCCACCAGCGCATCGTGACGAGATCGCCGAACCACATATGGGCGAGCTCGTGCAGGATCGTGACGACGCGCCGCTCTCGCATCGCGTCGGTGACCTGGCTCCGGAAGACGTACGCCTCGGTGTGGGTGACCGCGCCGATGTTCTCCATCGCTCCGGCGTTGAACTCGGGCACGAACAGCTGGTCGTATTTCTCGAAGGGATAGGGGAAGTCAAACTCGCGCTCGTACATCTCGAAACCCTGGCGCGTCTTCTCGAAGATGTAATCGGCGTCGAGATGCTCCGCGAGCGAGCCTCGGCAGAAGACCCCGAGCGGAATGACCCGACCGTCGGAGCTCGTGAGCTCGCTGCGAACCGCGAAATAGGGACCCGCGATGAGCGCCGTGATGTAGCTCGACATGATCGGGGTGGGGGCGAACTCCCACGTCGCGAGCGCTTCGCCGTCGGCCTCGCCGGCGGGTACGGGCACGGGGGTCGGCTGGTTGCTCACCATCTGCCAGCGGGCCGGGGCCGTCACCGTGAACTGGAATGTCGCCTTCAGATCGGGCTGTTCGAACACCGCGAACACTCGGCGGGAATCGGGAACCTCGAACTGCGAGTAGAGGTACACCTCGCCGTCCACCGGGTCGACGAAGCGGTGCAGGCCCTCGCCGGTGTTCGTGTAGCGCTGGTCGGAG
>JBDIAD010000224.1:0-3066 GCA_039812205.1 Leucobacter sp. | reverse complement strand
CGACGCCGGCATCGTGCTCCCCGACGTGGATCCGAAGGCCATCGCCGAAGACCTGTTCTGGGGCGCGTTCATCAACACCGGCCAGACCTGCGCGGCGCTGAAGCGCCTCTACGTCCCCGATTCCATCTACGACGACGTGGTCTCGGCTCTCGCCGACTTCGCGGCGCAGATGCCGATGGGCGATGGCATGAACGAGCAGAACGTGCTCGGCCCGCTGCAGAACGACATGCAGTTCAAGGTGGTGGATCGCCTGGTCGAATCCGCGAAGGCCTCCGGTGCGCGCGTCGTGATGGGCGGCGATCCCGACCGCGACGCCGTCGGCAACTTCTACCCGACGACGCTCATCGCCGATATCGACCCGACGAACGATCTCGTCGTCGAGGAGCAGTTCGGCCCGGCGCTGCCGATCGTGCGCTACACCGATCTGGAAGACGCGATCCGCATGGCGAACGAGCTCGAGGTGGGCCTCGGCGGGTCGGTGTGGTCGTCGAATCGCGATCGCGCTCGCGAGGTCGCCGCGCGCATCCAGGCCGGAACGGTGTGGATCAACTCGCACGGCACCATCAATCCCTTCGTCCCCTTCGGCGGTGCGAAGCAGTCGGGCTACGGTCTCGAGTTCGGCGAGGCGGGCCTCAAGCAGGTCTCGCAGCCGCAGGTGATCCAGGGCTAGCACTCGGGACGCAGAAGACGGTGGGCGCCCTCCTTCGGGAGGGCGCCCACCGTCTTCGTCTTGATTCTCGAGATCTTGCGCTCTCGAGGCGCCGGGCTACCAGCGGGGCTTGCGGCCCCCGCGATCGTCACGGCCGCCACGGTCATCGCGGCCGCCGCGGTAGCCTCCGCCCCGGTCGTCCCGGCCTCCCCGGTCGTCCCGGCCTCCACGGTACCCGCCGCGGTCATTGCCGTAGCCTCCGCGCCCACCGCGGTCATCTCGATCGCCGCGGTAGCCTCCGCCGCGGTCATCGCGGTAGCCTCCGCGATCGTTGCGGTCGTAGCCTCCGCGCCCGCCGCGATCATAGCCGCCGCGATCTCCGCGATCGCCCCGATCATCGCGGCCGTAGCCGCCACCGCGCCCGCCGCGGTCGTAGCCTCCGCGGCCGCCGCGATCCTCGAATCCGCGCCCGCGCGGCGCCGGGCCGCGATCGCGCTGGATGCCGATCGGCTTCCCGCCGATGCGGGTGCCGGCGAGCAGTTCCATCGAGGCCTCGGAGATATCGGCCGGCAGCTCGACGAGCGAGAACTCGTCGCGGATCTGGATCCGCCCGAAGTCATCGCGCGAGAGTCCGCCCTCGTTCGCAAGCGCACCGACGATCTGGCCCGGCTGCACGCGATCGCGACGACCGACCTCGATGCGGTACATGACGAGATCCTCGCGGCGCGCGCGCGGGCCGCGGTCTTCGCGCGGCGCACGCGAGTCCCGACCCTCTCGAGCATCGCGCCCGCGAGTGCCGTCCTCCAGGAACTTCGCCGCCTGGGCCCGATCGCGGGCGAACTTGGCGTCGTCGGATTCGTCGAGCAGCAGCGGGGTCTCGCCCTGCGCGACCACGGCGAGCGCCGCCGACACATCGGTCTCGCTCACGTCGTGGTGGCGCACGTAGTGGTCGATGATGTCGCGGAACGCGCTGATCCGCTCCGTCTCCCCGAGCGCCGCGGTGATCGCGTCGTCGAAGCGGGAGAGTCGGGTCGCGTTCACCTCGTCGACGCGCGGCAGCGGCATCTGCGTGAGGGGCTGCTTCGTCGCCTTCTCGATCGCGTTCAGCAGGCGGCGCTCACGCGGAGTGACGAAGCTGATCGCGTCGCCCGTGCGGCCCGCGCGGCCCGTGCGGCCGATGCGGTGCACGTAGCTCTCCGTGTCGATCGGCAGGTCGTAGTTGATCACGTGGCTGATGCGCTCCACGTCGAGGCCGCGCGCAGCGACGTCGGTCGCCACGAGGATGTCGAGGTCGCCCGACTTCAGGCGATCCACCGTCTTCTCGCGAAGATTCTGCGGAATATCGCCGTTGATCGCGGCCGCGGAATACCCGCGGGCACGGAGTTTCTCGGCAACCTGCTCACTGTCGCCGCGGGTGCGTGTGAAGACGATGATGCCGTCGAAGTCCTCGACCTCGAGCACGCGGGTGAGCGCGTCGAGCTTCTGCATGTACGACACCACCACGTAGCGCTGCGTGATGTTCGAACTCGTCTGCGTCTTGCCCGCGATCTTCACCTCTTGCGGGTCGTTCAGGTACTGCTGCGAGATGCGGCGGATCTGCGCCGGCATCGTCGCCGAGAACAGCGCGACCTGCTTCTGCTCGGGCGTGTCGGCGAGGATCGTCTCGACGTCTTCGGCGAAGCCCATCTTGAGCATCTCGTCGGCCTCGTCGAGCACGAGGTACTTGATGCTGCCGAGATCGAGCGAGCCGCGCTTCAGATGATCCATGATGCGACCGGGCGTGCCCACGACGATGTCGACCCCCCGGCGCAGCGCGCTCAGCTGCTGACCGTAGGCCTGGCCGCCGTAGACCGGCAGCAGGTGCACCGCCGGCATGTGCGCGGCGTAGCTCTCGAACGCCTCGCACACCTGCAGCGCGAGCTCGCGCGTCGGGGCGAGCACGAGCGCCTGCGGCACGCCCTGCCCGGGTTCGATGCGCGAGAGGATGGGCAGCGCGAAGGCGGCGGTCTTGCCGGTGCCGGTCTGCGCGAGGCCGACGACGTCGCGCCCCTCGAGCAGCACCGGAATGGTGGCCGCCTGGATCGCCGACGGCGTTTCGTAGCCGACGTCGCTGAGCGCCTTCAGCACGGGAGCAGCGAGGCCGAGAGAGTCGAAGCCGAGCGATTCCTCGCCCGCAATCTCGTCGCCCTGCGCGCTTTCCGCGGAGATCGTGGGATCATCGGGAGTACGAGTTGCAGTCTCCCGATCGTTCATATCGGGCAGATCGGAAGTGTTCATCAGGCAATTCTAGCTGGCCAGCGCGGCCGTCGATCCTATACGGTCGAAATGCACACCCAACGAGGAGGACAAGTACAGTGCTCGATCCCACGCAGATTGACTCAATCGCCCAAGAGCTCGTTCAAGCGGATCGGGATCGC
>JBDIAD010000223.1:0-3073 GCA_039812205.1 Leucobacter sp. | reverse complement strand
TAGGGGCCGGGGTGCCCCGAGGAGCCGCTGTCCGAGACGGTCACCACCCGGGTGATCCGCTCGCCCAGTGCAGCCGCATAGTCGTTCGCGATCTCGCGCGAAGCGCCGACGGCCGCCCGGCGGGCCTCTCGCTCCCGCTCGCGCTTCGTCGCCTCGGTGAGCGCCCAGTCGATGTCGACCTCGGCGCCGGCCCGCGTGAACTCCTCTGCCACGAGGGCCACGATCTCGAGGTTCGACAGCTTCACCCGGAGGATGCTCTGGGTGATGTGCGTCGTGACGGCCGGTTTGTTCGTGCCGTTCGGGTAGCGCACGCTCGCCCAGGTCGACGGGGCCTCCGCGGCGTGCCAGGTGGCGTCGCCCCGCTCGCGCAGCTGCACCGCTCGCGCGAAGAGCGCATTGTGCAGCTCGGTCGCGATCGAAACGCTCTTGTTCCGGTCGTGGGACTCGACCGAGATGCGCGCCCGAACGGTCGCGCGCTCGGCCGCGGTGTACGAGGTGCTGGTGCCGGAGGCCGTGATCATCGTCATAGCTCTAGCATGCACGATCCTCGCGCAATGTCGGCGGCTCCTCATAAACTGAAGCTCAGTGCAGCTCGGTGCTGCGAAGACGAGATGGAGCGACGCGATGGCAGAAGCAGTACCCGGCGACCTCGACGGCGACGGCGTGGTCTCAGCCTCCGAGGCCGCAGAGGCTGCGCAGCAGGCGCAGGCCGAACTACAGGCGGCGATCGCGAAGGCCGAAGCCGCGGCGAAGCTGGCGGCAGAAGCGGCGGCGTCCGAGGGTGCGCCCGCGGACGCGTCCGAAGCGGCGTCGACGCCCGACGCCGAGCCCGCGCCTGAGGCGGTTGCCGAGGCCGAGTCGACCCCCGCGGAGCAGGCCGTGGCCGAGCCGGTTCCGGCCGAGCCGAGTCCTGATGCACCCGCAGAAACAGCCGAGTCCGCGCCGGCTGATCCCGCGCCGACTCCGGCAGCACCGGCTGCGCCGACCACGGCCGCTTCCGGCGGCCCGCTCGACGACGCGCAGGTCGAGGTGATCCGCAACGGATACGCGCAGGGGAGCGACGCCGGTGCGACCATGCTCGAGATCGGCGCGCTGGTGAACGGCGGCCCGAGGGCCGATGTGCGCATCACCATTCCGCTCGGCATGCTGAATCGCCACGGCCTCGTCGCGGGCGCGACCGGCACCGGCAAGACGAAGACCCTGCAGGTGCTCGCCGAGCAGATCGCCGCCCTCGGCGTTCCGGTCTTCGCGGCCGACATCAAGGGCGACCTGTCGGGCATCGCGACCCCCGGCACCTCGAACGAGAAACTGCTCGCGCGCACCGAGGGCATCGGCCAGAAATGGGAGCCGAAAGCCGCGCAGAGCGAATTCCTGACGCTCGGCGGCATGGGCGTCGGGGTGCCGATCCGCGCGACCATCCAGGCCTTCGGCCCGGTGATGCTCTCGAAGGTGCTGGGGCTCAACGCGACCCAGGAATCGAGCCTCGGACTCATCTACCACTACGCCGAAGAGCAGCAGATGCCGCTGATCGACCTGGCCGACCTGCAGGCCCTGCTCGCGTATCTCGTGAGCGATGAGGGGCGTGCCGATATCCAGCAGATCGGCGGCCTCTCGAAGGCGACGACCGGCGTGATCCAGCGAGCCGTGATCGGATTCGCCGATCAGGGCGCCGACGTGTTCTTCGGCGAGCCCGCGTTCGAGCCGGCCGATCTGCTGCGCACCGCGCCCGACGGCACGGGCGTCGTCAGCCTGCTCGAGGTGCCGGGCGTGCAGGATCGCCCGGCGCTCTTCTCGACCTTCCTGATGTACATGCTGCGCGAGCTCTTCCGGACGCTGCCCGAGGTGGGGGATCAAGACAAGCCGAAGCTCGTGTTCTTCTTCGATGAGGCGCATCTGCTCTTCGCCGATGCCTCGAAGGCGTTTCTGCAGGAGATCACGCAGACCGTGCGCCTCATCCGCTCGAAGGGAGTCGGCATCTTCTTCGTGACGCAGACCCCGAAAGACGTGCCGGGCGATGTGCTCGCGCAGCTCGGCTCGCGCGTGCAGCACGCGCTGCGGGCGCACACGCCCGACGACGCGAAGGCGCTGAAGGCGACGGTGTCCACGTACCCGAAGTCGGGGTACGACCTCGGCGAGGTGCTGCAGGGGCTCGCCACCGGTGAGGCGATCGTCACCGTGATGAACGAGAAGGGCGCGCCGACGCCCGTCGCGTGGACGCGTCTGCGGGCGCCGCAGGGGTCGATGGATCCCACCCCGACGGTGAACATGCAGGCCGCGGTGCTCGTCTCGCCGTTGAATGCGAAGTACGGCACCGCCGTCGACTCGCACTCGGCCGCCGAGATGCTCGTCGCCAAGACGGAAGAGGCCGCGAAGGCGCGCGAGGAGGCCGAAGCGGCCGCTGCCGCGGAGGAAGAGGCGAAGAAGGCCGCCGCCGCAGCCGAGAAGCTCGCGGCGGCCGAGGCCAAGAAAGCCGAGCGCGAGGCCGAGATGGAAGCCCGCAAGAAGGAGCGCGAAGAGGAGCGCAAGGAGCGCGAGCGGGCCGCGGCGGCGAAGAAGACGGCGGATCGCATCGGCTCGGTCGTCACCTCCGGTGCGCGCACGGTGGTCAATAAGATCCTGAGCAACCTCTTCAAGTACTGATCCGGTGCCGCACCGCCTGCGTGTCGGAGGTGCCCGGTAGGGTCGCAGCATGGCAACAAAGACAGCCGGATACCACTGCACCGAGTGCGGTTGGCGCGCCGCGAAATGGGTGGGCCGCTGCGGTGAATGCCAGCAGTGGGGCACGGTCGTGGAGAGCGCCTCGGCCCGCGCGACGCTCGGCAAGACGGTGCAGGCGAGCAAACCGGCGGCGGGGCGAGAGGCGCGCCCGATCACCGAGCTCACCGCGGACTCGGTCGCGCACCGGCCGACGGGTATCGGCGAGCTCGACCGGGTTCTCGGGGGCGGCATCGTGCCCGGCGCCGCGATCCTCTTTTCCGGCGAACCCGGAGTCGGCAAGTCGACGCTGCTGCTCGACGTCGCCGCCCGCGTGGCGGCGCAGGGCGGGCGCGTGCTCTACGCGAGCGGTGAGGAG
>JBDIAD010000222.1:0-3099 GCA_039812205.1 Leucobacter sp. | reverse complement strand
GATCCTCGATCCATCACCGTCGTCGTGAACAAGCAGCGCCCCCTGAATCCCAACCGGTGGGTGCCGACGGATCTCGCCTACCCCGAGATCCCGAACGCGAACGGCCAGCCCCTGCGCTACGAGGCCGCCGTCGCGCTCGAGCGGATGTACGCGGAGGCGAGCGCCGCGGGCGTGCCGTTCGCGCTCGTGAGCGGCTACCGCAGCTTCGATCTGCAGACCTCGCTCTTCAACAATTACGCGGCGAGCTACGGCGTCGAGTCGGCCGAGACGTTCTCGGCGCGCCCCGGGCATTCGGAGCACCAGACCGGGCTTGCGGCCGATATCTCGGAGTGCGTGAGCTGCCCGCTGAGCGAGGCGTTCGAATCCACGCCGCAGGGCCAATGGGCGCGCGCGAACGCCTACCGCTTCGGGTTCATCCTGCGCTACGACCGCGGGATGCAGCCGATCGTCGGCTACATGTACGAGCCGTGGCACTTCCGCTACGTCGGCGCGGATCTCGCGTTGGACATGCACAATCGCGGCATCGCCACGCTCGAGGAGTACTACGGCCTGCCTGCAGCGCCGACGTACTAGTCGGCGCCGGCTCGCGGGAGCGCGGGCTACCCGCCGAGGGTGATCGGCTTCACGATGTCGGCGTAGGCCAGCAGCAGCGTCATCGCTCCGAGCAGCACGACGACGACCATGGTGACGGGCACCATGCGCGCGGTGTCCACGGGCCCCGGATCGGGCCTGCGCCGGATGCGCGCGATGCCGCGTTTGATGCCCTCGTAGAGCGCACCCGCGATGTGACCGCCGTCGAGCGGCATGAGCGGCACGAGGTTGAACACGAAAAGCGCGACGTTCAGGGATCCGAGCAGGCTGAACATCGTCTGCACCCGAGCAGCGATCGGCAGCTGGTCCATGCTCACGATCTCACCCGCGAGCCTCCCGACCCCGATCATGCCGACCGGGCCGTTCGGGTCGCGATCCGCCGTGCTGAACGCGGCGTTCCACACATCGACCATGCGCTGCGGCAGCCCGACGATCACGTTCGTCATGGTCCCGACGGCGTTGCCTACGAACGCGGGCACCGCGGTGATCGGCTGCGGCTCCATGACCTCCGCGGGGCTCAACCCCACCATGCCGACGTATTCGGTCATCGGCTGGCCGTCGGTGTCGAGCCTCACCTTGCCGTCGGCGTCGGTCACCCAGCGCTCGTTCGCCGCGGGGGTGAGCGAGAGCTGCACGGGTGCGCCGTCTCGCTCCACGGTGATGCGCAGCGTCTGCCCCGGGGAATCGGCGACGGTGTCGCGGAAGTCGGTCCAGGTCACATCGCGGCGGTCGCCGATGGCGACGATCGTGTCTCCGGGCCGGATTCCGGCAGCCGCCGCGGGCCCGGCGGTGTGCGAGGCATCGCACGACGTCGCATCGCTGCCGGCGGGGATCAGGCACTCGCTCACGGCGGCGACCGTCGTCGTGATCTGCGGGGTGCCGAAGCCGACGACCACGATGCCGAAGAAGAGGACGGCCAGCAGCAGGTTCATCACCGGGCCGCCGAGCATGACGACGATCTTCTTCCACACGGGCAACCGGTAGAAGGTGCGGCCGTCATCCCCCTCCACGATCGTGTCGGCGCTGGCCTGCCGCGCCTCGTCGACGAGCGCCGCCACGCCGCGCTTGGGCGCTCCCTCCTGCACGACGGTGTTCAAGAACCCGGTCGTGCTGACGCGCGCCTTCCCGCCGGGTCTGTTCGGCGGGTACATGCCGGTCATCGCGATGTATCCGCCGAGCGGCAGCAGCTTCACGCCGTACTCGGTCTCGCCCTTGCGCTTCGACCAGATCGTCTTGCCGAAGCCGATCATGTACTGCGTGACCTTCACGCCGAAGAGCTTCGCCGGGACGAGATGCCCGATTTCGTGCAGCGCGATGGAGACCCCGAGCCCGATCACGAGGATCAGGATCCCGAGTATGTACAGCAGCGCCTCAGTCACCTGGACAGATTACCGATGGCGGCTGTGACCGAGCTTGAGCGGTGCTGTGCGGCGCCGGGACGCCGCGCGCGGCAACACGCTCAGGCGACCTCGGCGTCGTTCGCGCCGGCGTACTCCTCGGCCGAGAGCAGCGGCCCCTCTTCGCTCACCTCGACGCGGAACAGCCACGCATCGCCGTAGGGATCGCTGTTCACCAGCGCGGGATCGGAGACGACCGCGTCGTTCACCTCGACGACGGTGCCGCTCACCGGGGCGTACAGCTCGGAGACCGACTTGGTCGACTCGATCTCGCCGCAGGCCTCGCCCGCGGTGACCGAGTCGCCCACCTCGGGCAGCTCGACGTAGACCACGTCGCCCAGCGCGTCGGCGGCCACCTGGGTGACGCCGACGGTCGCGGGAGTGGCGCTGTCGATCCACTCGTGCTCTTCGGAGTAGCGGAGATTGGCGCGTACGGTGCTCATGATGTTCCTTCGAGGGTTCGGCAGAAAGTTCGGCGGGATTGTTCGGGTACAGCTGAAGGGGTGGATCGCGGCCCCGCGAGGCTAGGCCGCGGGTGTCTTGGTCTCACTCTGCCGCTTGTAGAACGGCAGGGCAACCACTTCGAAGTCTTCGGCGCGGCCGCGCAGATCCACCTGCAGCCGGGTGCCGCGCTCAGCGAACTCGGGTTCGACGAGCGCGAGCGCGATCGGGTACCCGAGCGTGGGGCTGGGAAGGCCGCTCGTCACCACGCCGATCGGGCGATCGCCGGCGAGCACGGTGTAGCCGGAGCGTGCCGCCCGGCGCGCGCCCTTGAGGCCGACGAGCACGCGGCGCGGCCCCTGCGAGCGGGCGGTGTCGAGAGCGGATCGCCCCGTGAAATCCTCGTCCTTCGCGAAGGAGACGATGGCGCGGAGCCCCACCTCGAAGGGCGTGGTCTCCAGGCCGAGCTCGTTGCCGTAGAGCGGCATGCCCGCCTCGAGCCGCAGCGAGTCGCGCGCGGCGAGCCCGGCGGGGAGCATCCCGAAGGGCCCCCCAGCCCCGAGCAGTCGCTCCCAGATCTTCGCGGCGTCGGCATTCGGCAGGTACAGCTCGAAGCCGTCCTCACCGGTGTAGCCGGTGCGGGCGAGCAGCACGTCGACGTCGTCGATCC
>JBDIAD010000221.1:0-3114 GCA_039812205.1 Leucobacter sp. | reverse complement strand
AGAGCAGCGAAGATCCGTGGGCTGAGTACGCCGACAAGTACAACGACGACGAGGACGACGACTAGTCGATCCGGCCGGCCGCACTCCTCGCCGTCGCCGCGCAGGCACTCCTCGTACGCCCCGCGCAAGCGCCGTCGACCGCGCCTCTACTGCGCGTACGCTCCGACCAGTCGCACCGCGCCGCCGTCGACGCCCTTCGCACCCTGCTCGAAACCGGTGAAATCGCGCGCCGCGAGCGACACCCGCCCCGCGACCCACGTGTCGAGTCCCTGCTCGATCAGCGCGGCCGCGACCTGCGGCGCCTTCGCCTCGTCGACGACGGCGAACATGCCGACGCCGAGGTTCCAGGCCCCCTCGAGCGACTCGAGCGTGTGACCGCCGAGTTCGGCCAGGTGGCGGAACACGGGAAGCGGCGACCAGCTCGCGCGATCGATCTCGACCCAGGCGCCCTGCGGCAGCACGCGCGCGAGGTTCGCCGCGATCCCGCCTCCCGTCACGTGGCTCAGGCTGTGGATCGCCCCGTCCAGCTGCGGGTCGTCGAGCACCCTCAGCAGCGGGGCGGTGTAGAGCGCGGTCGGCGTGAGCAGCGCCTCGCCGTAGCTCGCGCCGAGCTCCGCGGCGTGGGCGTCGTACCCGATGCCGCGCTCCGCGAGGATGTGCCGCACGAGCGAGAAGCCGTTCGAATGCAGGCCTGACGCCGCCATCGCGAGCACGATGTCGCCGTCGCGCACGAGGGCGGGCTGCAGCATGCGATCCGCCTCCACCACACCGGTCGCCGCTCCCGCGACGTCGTAATCGTCGGGCCCGAGAAGCCCGGGATGCTCGGCTGTCTCGCCGCCCACGAGCGCGGTGCCGGTCGCCTCGCACGCCTCGGCGATGCCGCGGACGATATCGGCGATGCGCTGCGGCACGACGCGACCGCAGGCGATGTAGTCGGTCATGAACAGCGGCTTCGCCCCCACCACGACGATGTCGTCGACGACCATCGCGACGAGATCCTGCCCGATGGTGTCGTGCTTGTCGATGGCCTGGGCGATGGCGACCTTGGTGCCCACCCCGTCCGTGGACGATGCCAGCAGCGGGCGACGGTACTTCGTCAGTGCGCTCGCGTCGAACATGCCGGCGAAGCCGCCGACGCCGCCGAGCACCTCGGGGCCGTGGGTCTTCGCGACCGCAGACTTCATCAGTTCGACCGCGAGATCGCCGGCCGCGGTGTCGACGCCGGCCTGCGCGTAGGCGCTGTTCTGTTCACTCACGAGCCCAAGCCTACCGGGGCCGCGGCCGGCCTGAAATTTTCCCGAGAGCCGGGCCGGGCGTGCGAGTAGACTGATCGGGCCGCGGCCAGCGGCACCCCTCTCACTCGCAGGAGCGCTCACTCAGCATGTGCGGCATCGTCGGATTCGTTTCACAAGAGCCCGTCAACCAGCAGATTTACGACAGCCTGCTTCTGCTGCAGCATCGCGGTCAGGATTCGACCGGCATCGCCACCGCCGATCACGATCAATTCCATGTGGTGAAGGCGGCCGGTCAGGTGCGCGAGGCGTATCGCACTCGCGATATGCGATCCCTCCTCGGCAACGTCGGCCTCGGGCACGTGCGCTACGCCACCACGGGGGCCGCGCACCGCGAGGAGGAGGCGCAGCCGTTCTACGTGAACGCACCGTACGGGTTGATCCTCGTCCACAACGGCAATCTCACGAACACGCGCGAGCTCACTGCCGGGCTCTCGAACATCGATCGCCGCCATCTCAACACGCACAGCGACACCGAGCTTCTGCTCAACGTGCTCGCGAACGAGCTGCAGGAGACCACCTCGGGCTCCTCGTTGAACGCCGACGACGTCTTCGACGCCGTCTCGCGCGTGCACGAGCGCGTCGACGGCTCCTACGCCGCGATCGCGCTCATCGCCGGGCACGGCCTGCTCGCCTTCCGCGACCCCTTCGGCATCCGCCCGCTCGTGCTCGGGCGCCGCGACGGCGCGAACGGCTCCGACGAGTGGGTCGTCGCCTCCGAGTCGCTCGTGCTCGAATCCGGCGGCTACGAGATCGTCCGCGACGTCGAACCGGGCGAGGCGATCCTCATCTCTCCCGATGGCTGGATGTACTCGCGCCAGTGCGCGAAGAACCCGTCGCTCGTGCCGTGCGCATTCGAGTACATCTACCTCGCCCGCCCCGACTCCGTGATGAGCGGCATCTCGGTGTACGACGCGCGCCTGCGCCTGGGCGACGTGCTCGCCGAGCAGATCGAGACCGAGATCACCGCGGGCGATATCGATGTGGTCATGCCGATTCCCGACTCGGCGCGCCCCTCGGCGATGCAGGTCGCGCAGCGGCTCGGCATCGAGTACCGCGAGGGGTTCTTCAAGAACCGCTACGTCGGCCGAACCTTCATCATGCCCGGCCAGGCGGTGCGCAAGAAGAGCGTGCGGCAGAAGCTGAACGCCATGAGCACCGAGTTCCGAGGCAAGAACGTGCTCATCGTCGACGACTCGATCGTGCGGGGCACCACCTCGCGCGAGATCGTCGAGATGGCGCGATCCGCCGGCGCCGCGTCGGTGACCTTCGCGTCGGCCGCTCCCCCGGTGCTCTACCCGCACGTCTACGGCATCAACATGCCGACCCGGCGCGAGCTCATCGCGCACGGCCGCACGATCGAGCAGATCTCGCAGGAGATCAGTGCGGATCGCCTCATCTACCAGACGGTCGAGGGGATGAACCGCGCGATCCTCGACGGGCAGTCGGAGGTCTCGCGGCTCGAGCAGAGCTGCTTCACGGGTGAGTACATCGCCGGTGATGTGAACGAGGAGTACCTCGCCTGGATCGAGGCGACGCAGGTCAGCTGACCGCGGATTCTCAGCGACCGCCCAAACTCGACCCCTAGGGGTAAGAGCCCTGTTCGCGGCACTATGAGCAGGACGGTGGTTCTCGTGCGAAGAGATCGGACTGCCCGCAGGTCACCCCCAACGCCCAATACTTATTGACGGGAGCGCATACATAGATGCGTACCTCGGTCCAATTGATGTTGAGCAGTCTCGACGGGCCAGCCGCTACCACGTACTGAGAATCTGCGAAGAAGACCTCGAACGCAGTATTCCCACGCCGTTTCCAGGAGATA
>JBDIAD010000220.1:0-3132 GCA_039812205.1 Leucobacter sp. | reverse complement strand
GCATCGAGCGGGCGGGACGACGCTCGCACGCAGGTCGTGCTCTTCGCGAACTCGACGCTGGCGGGGGGCCACCTGCGCGTGGCGCACGCGGTGATGGCGGATCTGCTCGATATCGGCGCCCTCTTCCGCGCGCTCGAGAGCGCGGGCCTCCGAGCCACGGGGTATGCGCTCTCACCCGAGGAGCGGCGGCGCGTGGTCGCGGTGTACGTGAAGATCGGCACGCCCCCGGGCGGGGAGCTGCGCGGGCGGCGTCAGGTGACCGCCGATCAGAATCCCGAGTACTTGAATCAGCTCAAGGCAGCCGTCGCGGGCATGTTCAGCGGCGTGCTGCAAGACACGGTGCTCTACATCTCGAGCGCTGCCGTGCATCAGGGGCCCGCGGGAGGCGGCACGGTCGCGGTGATCGTGGATCACACGCCGAGTCTTCAATGACGGACGACGGTCGCGACGCTTCGAGCAGCGGCCGTTCGTCGAGAGGCCCGGGCGGCGAGCACGCCGAAGATGCCCTCGCCCAGAGCGACGGCGATGAGGATCAGCAGGATCCGCGACCAGCCGATACCCCAGCCCCATCACGAGCGGGCCGGTCGCGGCGAAGGCGTCCCCCACCCCTTGGCTGAGCGCGGAGAGCTTCGCCGTCGCCTCAAGCGCGGGCGAGGTGTAGACGATCAAGGCGATGCTATGCCCGAACGCCGCGCTCTGCGCGAGCCCGAGCAGGATCACGGCGGGCGATGCCATCCAGATCGGGCCGAATGCGAGCCCGGCGAGACTCGATGCGGCGATGACGCCCACCCCTGCCGTGAGCGGCACGCGGAGCGAGACGCGAGAGGCGAGAGGCGAGCAGCGATGCCGGAAGCCCGGCCAGGCTCATCCAGGCGAGCATCAGACCGGATTCGACCACGGAGACGCCGCGATCCTGCGCGATCACCGGAAGCCATGACGTCATCGAGAAGTACACGAGCGCCTGGCAGCCGAAGAACCCCGTCACCGACCAGACGCCCGGGATCCGGAAGGTCCGCGTCTCGGCGCTCGCCGGGGCGGGTGCCCCGCTCCGGCCGCTCGGGCCAGGCGGACGGCGAGGAATGACCGCGAACGCGAGACCGGTGGCGATGAGGAGCGGGATCCCCCACACCATGAGCGCGGCGGCGGCACTCTCGCCGAGGAGGTGCAGCAGCGTCGCGACGGCCAGGCAGGCCAGCAGCACCGCTGTGGCACGATAGGCGCCGAACCTGGCCGAGAGCAGCGGCGCGAGCGGGGCGGCCAGCCCGAACAGCAGCACCGGGATCGCGCTGAGCATCGCGAGCTGCGACGCGGAGGGCGAGTACTCGTCACCGATCCGAGGCAGCACGGGAGAGACCGAGGGGATGGGGAATCGGACGATGAGCCCGGTCGCGAGGATGAGGAGCCCCGCCGAGACGCCCTGCATCCGCACGGCGCGAGTCATGCGTCCCCGCCGTTCCTGGCATCGCCGGTCGCCCGCTTCCCGCGCACGTGATTCAACGCACCCGACAGCGCAGCGACTCCGGTCGGCGCGTTCCCGCAGACTTCTCCGAACGTCGAGGGCACCTCTCACATATCGATCCCCACGATCCCCGCGATCATCGACACTAGCAGAGCGATCGCGCGATTCCCGACTCCGCTCGCCGAGCGGTACGCTAAGCGCAGAGCCCGCCCGTCATGGGTATCGGGCCGCACGGACTTCGCGCGTGCCGCGCCGGCCCGATCCGCCTCTCGCCACGAAGGAGTCCGATGAAGCTGCCCGTCTTGTTCTGGCGGCGTGCGGCCCAGTTGATGGGCGGCATCACAATCCTCGGATTCTCATCGGCATTCCTCGTGCGCGGCGACCTCGGTTCGGCCTCGTGGGATGTGCTGACGCAGGGCATCACCCACTACGTGCCGCTGACCTTCGGCACGATCGGCATCATCACGAGCTTCGTCGTGCTGCTGCTCTGGATCCCGCTCAAGCAGAAGCTCGGCATCGGCACCGTCGTGAACGTCCTCTGGATGGGTATCGCGGTGGACTACGCGTTCACGGTGATCCCGGTGACCGAGAACATCTGGATCCGCATTCTCTACGTGGCGACCGGAATCCTTCTCGGCGGCCTCGCAACGGGAATTTATATCGGGGCGCGTTTCGGCACCGGCCCGCGCGACGGATTGATGACCGGCCTCAACCGGGTGACTGGCCTGCCGATCTGGCTGGTCCGCACGGCACTCGAGGTGACGGTCGTCGCGATCGGTTGGCTGCTCGGCGGCGTGGTCGGTGTCAGTACGGTGGCTTTCGCACTGCTGATCGGCCCGGTGTGCCAGTACTTCATGGGTGTCTTCCACATCGCGCTGCCGAGCGACAAGCCCGAGGGGGAGGATTACGACCCCGAGGAGCTGGTCCCCATGGAAGACGGTGTGGATCGCGAGTCGGTGATCGAGCATCCTGCCGTACCGCCGCTTTCACCCGCGCGCTCCGGGGCGCGGAGACGGCGCACTCGTTTTGCCGCGAAACCGCGAAACGGATAGAGTTAACCCTGCGCTTCGGCGCAATCGGGATGTGGCGCAGCTTGGTAGCGCACGTCGTTCGGGACGACGGGGTCGCAGGTTCAAATCCTGTCATCCCGACAGAAAGCCCCCGTCCTTCCGCAGAATCACGCGGAAGTACGGGGGCATTCTTTGTTTCACCGGAGCCCCATACTCCGACCGACCCACATTTAGCCCACATCGCGATCCATGTTGCAGCCCCGGGCCGTTTCCTCTTCCCAGAGTTGTTCCAGGGGTTCGGTCGGAAAAGCGACCTTCTGTCGGAGGTTTCCGAGAATTTCGTCCGACGGAAGCTCAAATCTCCGACCCAACCATGCGCCTCTGGAATCGTCCGTTCGGGTCTTCGACTCAACACGGGCAGCCACCGGCTCCGGCAGGGCAGCCATCGGCAAGGGCTAGCATGGGTCGGGTGCAGACGCTCTCGAAGATCCCCGCCCTGATCGCTTTCGACCTCGACGACACGCTCGCCCCCTCGAAGTCGCCGGCGCAGCCCCGGATGCTCGCCGTGTTCGCCCGTCTGCTCGAGCGCACCACGGTCGCGGTCATCTCGGGCGGCAATTTCGAGCAGTTCGAGACGCAGCTCGTCTCACGACTCGAGGGCGT
>JBDIAD010000219.1:0-3135 GCA_039812205.1 Leucobacter sp. | reverse complement strand
CCGTGTTCCGTTTTCTCGCCGGCCTGCCGCACGGCGCCTACTTCGGCGTCGCCGCACTGATCGCCGCCCGGCTCATGGGTCCCGGCAGCATCGGCCGGGCCATCGCCATCACCATGTCGGGGCTCACCATCGCGAACGTGATCGGCGTACCGCTGTCGACGCTGCTCGGACAGCAGCTCGGCTGGCGCTGGGTCTACGGCCTCGTCACCGTCGTCTTCGCCGCCGCCCTGCTGCTGGTCGTGCTGATCGTCCCGAAGTACCCGGGCGACCCCGAGCGCAGCCCGCTCAGGGAGCTCGCCGCGCTGAAGAACCCGCGCGTGTGGGTGATGGTCGGCGTGATCTCGGTCGGTTTCGGCGGATTCTTCGCCGTCTACTCCTACATCGCCGAGGTGACGACCCGCGAGGCGGGCATGGCCGAGACGGCGGTGCCGTGGGTGACGGCGACCATCGGCATCGGCATGGTGGTGGGAAATCTGGTGGGCGGATCGCTGACCGACCGCAGCGCGACGATGACCGGCGTGCTCGGTTTGAGCGCCTCGGCGCTCTGCTATGCGCTCTACAGCGTTCTCGCGACCGGCCCGATCCCGCTCTTCGTCATGGCGTTCTTCGTGTCGGCGACCGGTTCGCTGCTGATGCCGTCGCTGCAGGCGAGGCTGATCCGCATCTCGCACGAGGCGCAGCTGCTGGGGGCGGCGCTCAATCACGGCGCCGCGAATGTGGCCAACAGCCTGGGGGCCTGGCTGGGCGGCATGGTCATCGCCGCAGGCTTCGGCTATCTCGCTCCCGGACTCATCGGGGCGGGGCTCGCCGTGGCGGGGCTCGTGCTCATGGTGGTGAGCCTCATGGTGGAGCGTCGCGACAAGGCGCGCAGCCTCGACACCGCGGGCGTGGCGGTGATCGCGGCGCGGTAGCCGCCGGGCGGCGCCCGCTCTAGGGGAGCAGCACGATCGAGCCGGTTCCGTTCTGCACGACGAGGTACCCGGCCTCGATCCGCAATTTCTCGGTGGGCACCGGCCACGTGAACAGGGTGTTCGCGTCGCCGTCGATCAGCACGAAGCCGTCGGTCGCCTGGTCGTGGAAGAGCAGGGTGTCCCCCGAGGCGCTCACGCCGCCGAGGCTGATGATGCTGTCGGGCAAGCGGATATCGCCGCTGCGCGAGCGATCCTTCTGCTCGGAGGTCTGCCAGAGCACGATGTCGCCCGTCTCGTTCACGCCGACGGCCCTGCCCGCCTTCATGTGGTCTTCGATGGTGAAGGTCACGCCCTTGGAGGGCTGCGGAACGAACGAATACTGCGACTTCTTCACGGTGCGTCCGACCTCTTCGCCGTCGAGATCGTAGAACGCGTATTCGGGGTCGGACTGGTTGATGCGCACGACATATCCGTCGCTCGCCCAGGTCACGTCCGTGATGCCGAGCCCTGAGAGCTCGGTGCGCAGGGTGCCGGTGCGACCGTCGAGCACGGCGAGCCGTTCGTTCGGACCGATGAGCGCGAAGTATCCGTCGTCGAGCGTCTCGATCGAGTTCGCGAAGTCGTTCGCGAACGTCCAGGCGATGCCGCCGTCGGACTTCACGCCGATCAGACGCTCGCCCGCGTCGATCACCCGGAGGTCGTCCGCCCTGCCGAGCTGCGACGCCCTGCCGATTCGCTCGTCCGCGATGATCGCGACGGCCGTCGAGCCGGTGAGCGGATCGATCAGCTCGGCCGGGCCGCCGGCCGCGGGATCGCTCGATGTGACGAGCGCGAAGCCGTCGAGCAGCGCGCCCTCCACGCAGTTGAACCCGGCGCGCTGCCACAGCATTGCGCCATCTCCCAGTCGCCGCGCCTCGACGTAGCTGCCGCGATCGGGGCCGGTCACCGAGACGATGGCGATGTTCGGGTCGATGGCGGGAGCGATGTCGGGAGTCGTCGCAGCGTTCGCCGTGACCGGCGTCGCGATCCCGCACAGGGTGTCGCTCGTCGCGAACGTCTTCGTGACGCCGTCGGCGTAGTCGTCCGAGAACCATGCCCCGCTCGGTCCGTGCGGGTGCAGGCGGGCAGTGTCGAACTCGCTCGTGGCCGCGCCGATGCCGAATCCGGCCGAGCAGCCCGAGAGGATCAGGCCGAGGCCGAGGGCTGCGGCGACGCTGACGAGGGTGCGCGATGTCGCGCGGCGCGAGGTGCGGGGCATGCAGTCAGGCTACTGGTGCGCCGGGGCCGGCGGGCGCAGCCGGCCGCGCGCCGCGCTCCTCCCGTACCGGGAGCAGCAGCAACAGGCCCACGATGAGCACGAGCGCGATCCCCATGATGCCGAAGATGGTGGATCCGCCGAGCGTCACCGCCAGGGTGAACGCCGCCGGCGCGAGGAAGGAGACGGCGCGGCCGGTCGTCGCGTAGAGGCCGAAGATCTCGCCCTCACGCCCCGGCGGGATCAGCCGCGCGAGGAAGGTGCGCGAGGCCGACTGCACCGGGCCGACGAAGATGCACAGCAGCAGGCCGAAGACCCAGAAGATCCAGGCGCCGAGTGGAGCGAGCACGAACATGACGATCGCGAAGAGCACCATGAGCAGCAGCGACCACACCATGATCGGCTTCGCCCCGATGCGATCCTCGATCGCGCCGACGAAGATCGTCGCGATACCCGCGATCACGTTCGCCGCGATGGCGAAGATGATCACGGTATCGGCCGCGAAGCCGATGATGAGCGCGGCGATGACGCCGCCGAAGGTGAAGACGCCGGCGAGCCCGTCGCGGAAGACGGCGCTCGCGAGGAGGAAGTAGAGGGTGCGACGGGCGTTCTTCCAGAGGTCGGCGATGCTGCGCCCGAGGTCGGCGTAGGCCGAGAGGAAGCGATCCGAGGTGCTGCGATCGTCCTTCGTCGCCGGCACCTCGGGGATCGCGAGCATGACCGGGATCGCGAAGACCGCGAACCAGGCGGCCGCCACGAGCATCGCGACGCGGATGTTCCAGCCGTTCTCGGCGGTGACCCCGAACCATCCGACATCGGGGAAGATGAAGCCGACGAGCAGGATCGCGAGCAGCACGATGCCGCCGAGATACCCCATGCCCCAGCCGAAGCCCGAGATCTTGCCGACGTTCTGGTTCGTCGAGATCTGATTCAGCATCGCGTTGTAACTCACGCTCGCGAACTCGAAGG
>JBDIAD010000218.1:0-3153 GCA_039812205.1 Leucobacter sp. | reverse complement strand
CCATGATCTGCCAGCAGAACGCCGCGACCTCGACCCGCTTCGCGGGTTCGGCATCGGGGACCTCCGCCAGCAGCACCTGCTCGTAGCGGGTCTGCAGCGCGTCCCGCAGTTCCTCCGCCCGACGACCCACGGTGGAGGTGTGCACGATCAGCACCTTGTTCACCCGCTCGCCCAGCGCCTCGGGCACCCGCTCGAGGATCCCCGAGCCGACGGTGATCGTGGAGGCCGCGTCTCCCGTGACGAGGAACTGCGTCGGGGCGTCGATCATGATTTCTCCTGGTTCTCGGGCTGGGACTGCTGTGCGGGCCGGCGCGATGATCCCGGCTTCGGCGACGAGGGCTGCTGCGGCCCTCGATACGTGCGGGCCCACGCGACGACCTTGCGCGTGAGCTGAACCTTCGTCGCGCGATCCGTACGGAAGGTGACGTCGGCGACTTCCTCGTAGAGGTGGCGGCGGGCCTCGAGGATGCGCCCCCAGGCGTTTGGATCGTCGCGCAGCAGCGGCCGTCGAGCGATGTTCGCGGTTCGCAGGACGGCCGCCTGCGTCGTCATCAGGAGCACCACCGGATGCCGGCGCAGCAACTCGCGGGTGCGCTCGCTCAGCACCGCGCCGCCGCCCAGGGCGAGCACGCGCGCACCGGGCTTCGCGAGCTCGGCGGCGATCACCTCTTCCTCGATCTTCCGGAACTCGGCCTCGCCGTGCTCCTCGAAGAACCGGGTGATCGGCCCGTGCGCACGGACGAAGACGGCGTCGGAGTCGACGAAAGCGACGCCGAGCTCCTTCGCGACCTGCTTTCCGAGGCTCGTCTTGCCCGACGCCATCGGCCCGATGAACACGATGGCCGTATCGGGAAGCCGCCGCCGGTGACGCGAGCGGCGCCTGCGGGCATTACGATTCTTGCGCCGCCTGGCCGCGCCCTCCGACGCCGACCCGTCGCGCCCGGCGTCGGTGCTTCCCGCCTGGGCGAGCCTGCGCGCGGGCGGAGACGGAAGCGGGATGACCGGCTCGCCGGTCATCGGGTCTCGGGGCCGGAGGCGAGCGTCTGCGGGATCGATGCCAGGTAGGCCTGCAGGTTTCGACGAGTCTCGCCCACGCTGTCTCCGCCGAACTTCTCGAGGACGGCATCCCCGATGATGAGCGCGACCATCGCCTCGGCGACCACACCGGCCGCGGGCACCGCGGAGACGTCGCTGCGCTGATGGTGGGCTCTCGCCTCCTCGCCGGTCGCGATGTCGACGGTCGGCAGCGCGTTGGGCACCGTCGCGATCGGCTTCATGCCGGCCCGGACTCTCAGCGTCTGCCCTGTGGTCATGCCGCCTTCGACACCACCGGCGCGGCCGCTGTCGCGGGCGATGCGGCCGTCGTGCAGATGCAGTGCATCGTGGGCGGCCGATCCGCGCCTGCGGGTCGTCTCGAAACCATCTCCGAACGCCACGGCCTTGATCGCTTGGATCCCCATGAGGGCCCCGGCGATGCGCGCATCGATCTTGCGATCCCACTGCACATACGATCCGAGCCCGGGCGGCAGGCCGTACACCAGCACCTCGACGACGCCGCCGATCGTGTCGCCGGAGCGCTTCGCATCGTCGATCTCGGCGATCATGCGCTCCCCCGCCGCCTCGTCGAAGCAGCGCACCGGATGCTCGTCGAGCGCGGCGACGTCAGCGGGGGTCGGAGCAGACGAGCCCGCCGGCACCTCGACGGGGCCGATCGCGACCGTGTGGCTCACGAGTTCGATGCCGAGCTCGGCGAGGAACGCCCGCACCACCGCGCCGACCGCGACACGGGCCGCGGTTTCGCGCGCGCTCGCGCGCTCGAGCACCGGTCGCGCCTCGTCGAAGCCGTACTTCTGCATGCCGGTGAGATCCGCATGCCCGGGGCGCGGGCGCGTGAGCGCCGCGCCGCGGCCGCGCGAGCGCTCCGAGAGCTCCGTGGGCTCCGGATTCATCACCTCGACCCACTTGGGCCACTCCGTGTTCCCGATGCGCAGCGCGATCGGGCTCCCGATCGAGATCCCCTGCACGACGCCGCCCGAGAAGCTCAGCTCATCCTGCTCGAACTTCATCCGCGAGCCGCGACCGTAGCCGAGCTTGCGGCGCGCGAGATCGGCACGCACCAGATCGAGTGAGAGCGGCACGCCGGCCGGCAGCCCCTCGAGCACGGCGATGAGTTCGGGCCCGTGGGATTCCCCGGCGGTGAGCATGCGCAGCATAGCAACCATCCTCGCACACCTAGATGGAGCGCCTCATCGCTTCCACCGCAGCCTCTTCGCCCGGAATCGGCGCCCCCGGGTCCCCGGCGACGAAGATGCGCAGCTGCAGGCGCGCCTGCTCGATGAGCATCTCGCTCCCGGCGCGGGCGACCCCCCCGTGCACTCGCCAGAGTTCGGCGAGGGGCGAGGGCCAGGGGTCGTAGGCGACGTCGAAGAGCGCCGCCGCGAAGAGTTCGCGCGGCAGCTGTAGCGCGCCTCCCGCCGCGCCGGGGAGCGTGGAGATCACGAGCGTCGCGCCCTCCGCGACGTCCCGCAGCTCCTCCTCGCCGAGCCCGACGCCCTCCAGGTGCGAGCCGGGGCGGCGGAAGCGATCCGTGAGGGCCGAGGCCGCCTCGGGGCGCCGGGCCGCGATGGTCACGCGATCCGCCCCCCGATCTCGTGCGGCGAGCAGTGCCGACACCGCGGTCGCGCCGGCGCCGAGAATCACCGTTCGCGACGCGTCGAGATCCGCGCGCGCGATCGCCGCCGCGAGGCCCCCGACATCGGTGTTGAACCCTGCCCACGGCTGCCGCTCGCTGTCCAGGCGCAGCAGGGTGTTCACCACACCGGATTCCAGCGCGACCGGGTCGTGCAGCGCGGCCAGGCGGAACGCCTCGTTCTTGAGCGGCATGGTGAGTGAGAATCCGCGCCACCCGCCGTGAAGATGCGCCTGCAGGAACGCCTCGAGCTCGTCGGCGACGAGCTCCGCCCGCCCGTAGGACCACGCCAGCCCCAGTTCGCGATACGCCGCCGCGTGGATCGCGGGCGATTTCGAATGGGCGATAGGAGAACCGAGCACCGCCAGATGCTCGGTGGGCGCCTCCCCCGCGGTATCGGTCGTGACCGTCGGCGCCCGCATCAGCACCCGCGCCCGGGGTTCGCCCGGCACCACGCGTTCAGC